>DATBIZ010000505.1:0-7874 GCA_036556645.1 Vicinamibacteria bacterium
CGGCCCCACCGGGTCCTCGGCGGTCGCGCGCGGGACCAGCACGCTCAGCGCGCGCGGCTCCACGCGCACCTCGAGCCGGTCCGCCGCGGGCTCCGGCTCGCCGTCACGGTGGAACACGACCGGCGCCGCGCCGGTGAGGAGGGCCTGCGGCGCGGCCAGCCGGCGATAGCGGCGGAAGCGCTCGATGCTGCCCAGGAACAGCCGCGGCGCGTTCATCAGCACCTCGGCCAGGGGCGCGTCCTCCACGATCACGATGTCGAGGAGCCCGTCGTCGAGCCGCGCCCCGGGCGCGATCGTGGCGGCGCCGCCGTACTGGCGCCCGTTGACGAACGCGACCACGAACGCGCGACCCTCGAAGCTGTGCTCACCCGCGCGGAGAGACCACTGCGGCGAGCGGTAGCGCAGGCTGTGGCCGAGGCTGAGCCAGACGTAGGTGAACAGCCCGCGCCGCCCGCCGCGCCGGCCGTGGGCGTGGAACTCGGCGCCCACGGCCGCATCGAAGCCGGCTCCGGCCACGTTCAGGAACGGCCGGTCGTTGATCATGCCGACGTCCATGCGCCGCCGGAGCCCGGTCTCCAGCACCGCGACCGCGCGGTCCGGCCGCAGCGGGATGCCGAGCGTGCGCGCGAGGCCGTTGCCGGAGCCGACGGGGACGAGCCCGAGCGTGGTCGAGCTGCCGAGCAGCCCCCACGCCGCCTCGTTCGCGGTGCCGTCGCCGCCCGCGACCAGCACCAGGTCCACGCCCTCCCGCGCCGCCTCCGCCGCCCACGCGCGCGCGTCGCCGGGGCCGGTCGTCACGCGCACCTCCACCGGCGGCCAGCTCGGGCGGCCCTGGCGCAGGCCGTCGAGCGCCCGCCGCGCGGCGACGCCCGCGCGCGGGTTCAGGATCGCGACCACCCTCACGCGTCGCGCTCTTCGTAGACGGCCAGGGTCTCGGCGACCATGCGGTCCGCGGTGAAGCGCTCCTCGTAGCGCCGGCGGCCGGCGGCGCCCATCGCGCGCAGCCGTGCGTCGTCGGCCAGCATCTCGACCAGGACGCCGGCGAGGGCGGGGGGATCGCGGGGCGGCACCACCCGGCCGGTGACGCCGTCCTCCACCGCCTCCGGGATCCCGCCGGCGGCGGTGGCCACGATGGGCCGGGCGAACACCATCGCGTCGAGCAGGCTCGTGCCGAGGCCCTCCAGGTGCGAGGAGAGACAGAAGACGTCGAACGCGGCGAGGAGCCGGTCCACGTCGTCGCGGAAGCCGGCGAAGACCAGGCCGGGCTCGAGCCCGAGCGCGCGCGCCTGCTCCTCGAGCCGGCGGCGCAGCTCGCCGTCGCCGACCAGCACGAACCACACGTCCGGCCGCTGCCGGCGCACGAGCGCGGCCGCCTCGAGCAGCGTGGCGTGGTCCTTGTGCCCGGTGAGCGCGGCCACGTTGCCGACCACCGGCGCGCCCACGGGCACGCCCAGCTCCTCGAGCGCGCGCCGCCCATCGGGCGGGGGCGCCCGGTCGGGCACGCCCTCGTAGACGACGCGGATCCGCTCGCGCGGCACGCCGTCCGCCTCGAGCTGCGCCGCGATCGCGCGGCTGACCGCGATCACCCGGCGGCAGGCGCCGTACTTCCACCGGGAGAGCGCCCCCCGCAGGGGGAAGTCCACGCGCCGGCTGGCGATCCGGCGGAAGCCGGGGGCGAGGCTCGAGACGGCCAGCCCCGCCGACACCGCGTGCGGGTCGTGCAGGTGCACGACGTGGGGCCGCGTCTCGTGGAGGAGTCGGGCCAGCGCGACCAGCGCTCCGGGCGAGAAGTCGCCGTGGAAGGCCATCGGCCGCACCGCGAGCCCCTGCGCCCGCGCGCGCGACTCGAGCGGCGCGCCGGTCTGGCACGCGACCCAGACCTCGTGGCCGCGCGCGGCCATGCCGCGCGAGGTCAGCAGCACCTGGTTCTGCCCGCCGCGCCAGGTGCGGGCGGAGTCCGCGTGCACGATCCTCACGTCCGCACCCGCTGCAGGGCCAGCTCCTGCAGCTTCACCAGCTTCGCGTAGGTGTAATAGGCGTTGAGGGTCGAGACGGTGAGGCCGGTCTCGCCGAGCAGGAACCCGCGCCGGAGGACCAGGTTGCGCAGGAACGCCCACAGGCAGGCCGCGAAAGGCTCGAACGCGCGTGCGCGCCGTCCCTCCTCGAAGGCCTGGCGCGCCCACAGCGTCGTGTAGCTGTCGATCACCCGCATGTGGTGGCTCACGTCCGCGTAGCTGCGGTGCTCCATGTCGGAGCGGAGGCGTCCGACCGGTCCCTCCACCCGCACCGACTCGTGGATCAGCGAGCCGTGCCAGCGGCCGCGCCGCCGGTCGAACAAGCGGAGCTGCGGGTCCGGGTACCAGTCGGTGCCGCGGATCCAGCGGCCGAGGTAGAAGGCCACGCGCGGCACGCGGTAGCCGGCGTACTTGAAGCCGGCCGCGCGCAGGGCCAGGATCTCCTCGCGCAGCGCCGGCGTGATGCGCTCGTCCGCGTCGAGCGCGAGCACCCAGTCGTGGCGGGCGGCGTCGAGGGCGGCGTTGCGGCCGGCCACGAAGCCCGGCCACGCCCCGCCGCGCACCACCCGCGCGCCGGCCGCCTCCGCGATCTCGCGCGTGCGGTCGGTGGACCCCCAGTCCACCACCAGCACCTCGTCGCAGAAAGAGACGCTGCTGAGCGCGTCGGGCAGGTTCCGCTCCTCGTCGAGCGTGATGATGACCGCGGAGAGAGGGACCACGGGCGCGAGTATAGCGGCGGGCCGCCGCGACCGGCCCCGGCCGTGCCACCTGCTAGAGTGCCGCCCATGGACGACCTGCTCGCCGAGTTCCAGCGCCGCGGGGCCGTGCTCGAGGGCCACTTCCTGCTGACCTCGGGCCTGCACTCGCCGCGCTACGTCCAGTGCGCGCGCGTGCTGATGGACCCGCCGTTCGCGACGCGGCTGGGGGAGGCGCTGGCCGCCGCGCTGCGGCCCCTGCTCCGCGGGCGCGCGCCGGGCGCCGTGGTGGCGCCCGCGCTGGGCGGGATCCTGGTCGCGCACGAGGTCGCGCGCGCGCTGGGCGCCCGCGCGCTCTTCACCGAGCGGCGCGACGGCGCCATGACGCTGCGCCGCGGCTTCACGCTCGAGGCGGGCGAGGCGGCGGTGGTGGTCGAGGACGTGATCACCACCGGCGGGTCCACGCGCGAGGTGATGGAGGCGGTGCGGCGCGCCGGGGCCGAGGTCCTGGCGGTGGGCTGCCTGATCGACCGCAGCGCCGGCGTGGACCTGGGCGTCCCCCAGCGCAGCCTGATCCGGCTCGAGGTCCCCACCTGGGCCGCCGACGCGTGCCCGCTGTGCGCGGGCGGATCGCCGCCGGTGAAGCCCGGCTCGCGCCCGGCGCCCCCGCCCTAGCCGCTCGTGCTCTTCCGCCTGACCGTCGCCTACGACGGGACCGATTTCGAGGGCTGGCAGAGCCAGGCCGCGCCCTCCGCGAGCCGCCGCGCCGCCCGCACGGTGCAGGGCGTGCTCGAGGAGGCCCTGGCGCGCCTGGCCGGCGGGGCCCGCGTCGCGGTGGCGGGGGCGGGGCGCACCGACGCCGGCGTGCACGCGCAGGGCCAGGTCGCCTCGTTCGACCTCGCGCGCGAGATCGCCGCTGCCGACCTCGTGCGCGCGCTCAACGCGCTGCTGCCCGCCGACGTGCGCGCGCTGGACGCCGCGCCGGCGCCGGAGGGGTTCCACGCGCGCAAGAGCGCGACCAGCAAGCTCTACCGCTACGTGCTCGACACCGGCCCCGTCCAGCTTCCCACGCGCCGCCGCCACGCCGCCCACGTTCCCTTCGCCCTCGACCACCAGGCGGTGGCCGCCACCGCCGCGCTCTTCCGCGGCCGGCAGGACTTCGCCGCCCTCGCCTCCGCCGGCGGCTCCGCGCGCACGACCGTGCGGCACGTGCTGCGGTCGGAGGCGCGCTTCGAGGGCGACACGCTCGTCTACGAGACCGAGGCCGACGGCTTCCTGCGCAAGATGGTGCGCAGCATGGTGGGCGGGTTGGTCGCGGCCGGCCGCGGCGCGCGGCGGATCGAGCAGCTGGGGGAGGCGCTCGAGCGAGGCGACCGCCGCGCGTGGCCCGCGCCCGCGGAGGCGCGCGGCCTGACGCTGGTGGCGGTGCGCTACCCGGCCGCCCCGGGCTTCGGGATAAGATAGGCCGTTCGCGCTTCATGTCCCTACAGGACCTGCTGGACGTCGTTCCCTCGGATTCCGAGGAGCGCTCGCTCCTGCGCTGCATCGACTTCGACCGGCTGCCGCGCCACGTCGCGATCATCATGGACGGCAACGGGCGTTGGGCGAAGCTCCGCCACAAGCGCCGGGTGGAGGGCCACCGCGCCGGCATCGACTCGGTGCGGGACGTGGTGGAGACGTCCGCGCGCCTGGGCCTGCAGGTGCTGACCCTCTACGCGTTCTCGGTCGAGAACTGGAAGCGGCCGCAGACCGAGGTCTCCACCCTGATGGCGCTGCTGAAGCACTACCTGCGCAAGGAGCTGGACACGCTGCTGCGCAACAACATCCGCTTCCAGGTGATCGGGCGGCCGCAGGAGCTGCCCGGGGACGTGCAGGACGAGCTGGCGCGCGGGATGGAGCGCACGCGCGCGTGCTCCGGCCTGCTCTTCAACATCGCGCTGAACTACGGCGGCCGCACCGAGATCACCGACGCCGTGCGGCGGCTGGTGCGCGACGTGCGGGAGGGCCGCGCGCCGGCCGAGATCGACGAGACCACGCTGTCGTCCTACCTCTACACCGCGGGACAGCCGGATCCCGACCTGCTGATCCGCACCAGCGGCGAGATGCGCGTGAGCAACTTCCTGCTCTGGCAGATCGCCTACGCGGAGATCTGGGTCACCGACGTGCTGTGGCCCGACTTCCGCCGGCGACACCTGCTCCAGGCCGTCGCCGACTACCAGAAGCGCGAACGCCGGTACGGCGGGATCAGCCCGGCTTGACGGGCGCCGGGCGCTGATGGCGGCCGGCGCGGACTTCAAGGCCAACCTGGCGCGCCGGGTGGCCACGGCCCTGGTCGTGCTGCCGGTGGTGCTCGCCGCCCTGCTGCTGGGCCCGCCCCTGCTCGGCGCGGCGGTGGTGCTGGCCCTGCTCCTGCTCGGGCTGTGGGAGTTCTTCGGTCTCCTCGAGGCGCGCGGGCTCGTGCCCTACCGCGTGACCGGCGTGGCGCTGACGCTCGCGATCTTCGTCGAGGTCGTGACGCGGCTCGACTGGGTGGGGCCGCCGCTGTGGCCGATGGTCGCGCTGGTGAGCCTGACCGCGCTGCTGCTGCGGGTGGGGGAGTTCACGGCCACGGTGCCCGCGGCCGCGCTGACCCTGCTCGGCGCCACGTACCTGGGCGCGCTGGGGGGCACCCTGGCCGGCCTGCGGGTGCTCGACCCCGTGGCGCTCGCCCCCTGGCGCATCGTGCTGCTGCTGGCCATCATCATGGTCTCGGACACCGCGGCCTTCTTCGTGGGCAGCGCGATCGGCCGGCGGAAGCTCGCCCCCGGCATCTCGCCGGGCAAGAGCGTGGAGGGCGCGGCGGGCGGGCTGGTGGGCGGCATCGCCGGCGCGCTCGCGGTGTGGGCGGCCGGCCTGCCCGGGGTGCCCGCCTGGCACGCCGGTGTGCTCGGCTTCGTGGTGGCGATCCTGGGCATCCTCGGCGACCTGCTGGAGAGCCTGTTGAAGCGCTGGGCCGGGGTGAAGGACTCGGGCCGCCTGTTCCCCGGCCACGGCGGCATGCTCGACCGGCTCGACAGCCTGCTCTTCGGCGCCCCCATCCTCTACTACTACTTCGCGTCGGTGCGATGAAGGGCCTGTCCATCCTCGGCTCCACCGGCTCGGTCGGCACGAACGTGCTGCGCATCGTGGAGGCGTTCCCGGAGCGCCTCTCGGTGGTGGGGCTCTCCGCGGGGAGGAACGTCGAGCGGCTGGCCGAGCAGGTGGCGCGCCACCGCCCGCGGGTGGTGTCGGTGGCCACCGCGGAGGCGCGCGAGGCGCTGGGCCGGCTGGCGGACCTGAGCGGCGTGCGCGTCGCGGTCGGCCGCGAAGGCGCGGTCGAGGTGGCCACGCACCAGGCCGCGCAGATGGTGGTGGCCTCGGCGGTGGGCGCGGTCGGTCTGGTGCCCACCTACGCCGCCCTCGACGCCGGCAAGGACGTGGCGCTGGCGAACAAGGAGACGCTGGTGATGGCCGGCGAGCTGATGGTGGCCCGCGCGCGCGCCCGCGGCGCGTCCCTGGTGCCCATCGACAGCGAGCACTGCGCCCTGCACCAGTGCCTCGAGGGACGCCGGCCGGAGGAGGTGCGCCGGCTGGTGCTCACCGCGTCGGGCGGCCCGTTCCGCACGCGCGCGCGGGAGACCTTCGCGCAGGTCACGCGCGCGGAGGCGCTCCACCACCCGACGTGGAGCATGGGCCCCAAGATCACCATCGACTCGGCCACGCTGATGAACAAGGGCCTGGAGGTGATCGAGGCGCGCTGGCTGTTCGGCGTCACCGCCGAGCGGGTCTCGGTGCTGATCCATCCCCAGTCCGTGGTGCACTCGATGGTCGAGTTCGTGGACGGCACCGTGCTGGCCCAGCTCGGGGTCACCGACATGCGCCTGCCCATCCAGTACGCGCTGAGCTACCCCGAGCGCTGGCCGGCCGCCATCCCCGGCCTGGACCTGACGCGTGGGCTGAAGCTCGAGTTCGAGGCGCCCGACCTCGGGCGCTTCCCGTGCCTGCCGCTCGCCTACCGGGCGCTGGCGGCGGGTGGCTCGATGCCCGCGGTGCTCAACGCGGCCAACGAGGAGGCGGTGAGCGCGTTCCTCGACGGGCGGATCCCCTTCACCGCGATCCCCGAGTCGATCGCGGAGGTGATGGACGGCCACCCGGCAGGCCCCCTGCGCGACCTGGAGGCCGTGCTGGAGGCGGACGCCTGGGCGCGGCGCCGCTCCCGCGAGACGCTGGCCCGGCGGTTTTCCGCCGTTTAGAATCCTTCAATGGACATCCTCACGAACACCGCCGCCTTCGTGGCGGTGCTCGGGCTCATGATCTTCTTCCACGAGTTCGGGCACTTCATCACCGCCAAGGCGTTCGGGATGCGCGTCTTCATCTTCTCGTTCGGGTTCGGGCCGCGGCTGCTGGGGTTCAAGTGGGGCGACACCGACCTGCGCGTCTCGGCCATCCCGCTCGGCGGCTACGTGAAGCTCGAAGGAGAGCCCGAGGACCACCTGAGCGAGGACACCCGCCACCTCGGCGACGGGCGCGACTTCGGCACGCGGCCGCGCTGGCAGCGCTTCCTCGTGTACCTGGCCGGCCCGTTCATGAACGGCGTGCTCACCGTCGGCGTCCTCACCGCGCTCTACATGGTCGGGTTCCAGGTGGACGCCGCGCTCTACGACCGTCCGACCATCGGCGCCGTGGCGCCGGGCTCGCCGGCGGAGCAGGCCGGGCTGCAGCCGGGCGACGAGATCGTCTCGATCGACGGGCAGCCGGCCGCGACCTGGGAGGAGGCCCAGTACGCGATCCTGATCCGGCCCGACAGCGCGGTACGCCTCGAGGTCCGGCGCGGGAGCGAGCGGCGCGAGGTGGTGGTCCGCTCCACCTCGAGCGGCGCCGACAAGGTCGGGACGATCGGCGTGAGCCCGCTCGTGCGCGTGGGCCTCGTGAACCCGGGCTCGCCGGCCGAGCAGGCCGGGCTGCGCCCCGACGACGCGGTGCTGCGCATGGGCGACAAGCCGGTCACGTCCTTCGGCGACATCCCGGCGCTGGTCGCCGCCTCGGAGGACAAGCCGCTCCCGGTGCTGGTGTGGCGCGACGGCGAGCTGCTCACCGTCCCCGTCACCCCGCGCGACCAGGGCGAAGGGCCGCGCATCGGGATCGG
>DATBIZ010000506.1:0-1772 GCA_036556645.1 Vicinamibacteria bacterium
GGCCGACTGGGCGGTCATCCTCGGCGTCGGGCTCCTGCTCGCGGCGGTGGTGGTGCTCGGCTTCGTGCGCGGGCTGGGCGGCGACGCCCGCGTGGCGCACGCGCGGGCGATGGCCATGGCGTGCCTCACCCTGGCGAGCGCGGCCATCGCCGTCCTGCTCAGCGGGGTGCGGACGCGGATCGCACGCGTGGTGGTGGCGGCCACCCTCGTGTCGCCCGTCCTGTTCCTCCAGGTGCCGGCGCTGGCCCGCCGGCTGCATGTCGAGCCGTTGCACCTCGACGACTGGGCGATCGCCGTCTTCGGCGGGCTGTTCGCGGTGTGCGTCCCTCCCGCGCTCCGCGCGCTGGCACGGCGCATCGCACGTGGGTCCACCGGAGCGGCCCCGCCGCGTCCGCGCCCCGCCGATCGCCTGCTGGAAGGCCCATGTCGAGTGGATTCGTGAAGCCGCCGGGGCCGTCCGGGCCGAGGGCGCGGCGGCGGCGCGCGCGGGCCGCCCTGCTGGCCCTGGGCGCGCTCGCCTCGCTGGGGGCGGCGCCGCCGCCCCCGGACGTGGAGGCGCTGCTCCAGCGGCTCGACGACCTCTACCGCTCGAAGAGCAGCGTCGCGCGCATCGAGCTGCAGGTCACGCGCCCGCGGTCCACGCGGACCCTGCGCGTCAAGGCCTGGACGCGGGGCGAGGAGAACGTGCTGGTGGTCATCGAGGCGCCGCCGCGCGAGGCCGGCACCGCCACCCTGCGCGTGGGCGAGAACCTCTGGAACCACCTCCCGCGCATCGCGCGCACGATCCGGGTGCCGCCCTCGATGATGCTCGGCTCGTGGATGGGCACCGACTTCACCAACGACGACCTGGTGAAGGAGTCGTCGCTGCGCAAGGACTTCACCGCGTGCATCGAGCGGCGCAGCGACGCGCCGCCCGGCTGGTGGCTCGCCCTCACGGTCAAGCCCGGCGTGGTCGGACGCTGGGCGCGCATCGAGGTGCTCGTCTCCGACGACGACCTGCCGGTGGAAGAGCGGCACTACGACCGCAAGGGCCGGCTGGCGCGCACCATGCGCTTCGACGAGGTCGGCGTGCTCGGCGGCCGGAAGCTGCCGACACACGTGGTACTCACCCGGACGGACGAGCCCGGGCAGAAGACCGAGATGCGCTACCTGGAGGCGCAGTTCGACCTGCCCCTGCCCGACGACCTCTTCAGCCTGTCCCGGCTGGAGCAGGTGCGGTAGGAGGCGCGCGATGGGAGCGGCGAGCACGCTGCGGATGGCCTGGCGCAACCTCTGGCGCAGCGGCCGGCGCACCGCGCTGGCGCTCGCCGCCATCGGCCTGTCCGTCGCGCTCGTGCTCGTCTACGACGGCGTCCTGCGCGCGTACGGCGACTGGATCCTGGGGACGATCACGGGCCCGATGCTCGGCCACGTGCAGGCGCACGCGCCGCGGTGGCGGCAGGACCGCGCCATCGACCGCACGCTGCGCGACGCCTCCCACCTGGTGGCCTCGCTGCGCGACGACCCGGAGGTGGCCGCGGCCAGCGCGCGGCTGTATGCGCCGGCGCTGGCCGCCCTCGCCGACGAAGGCTTCGCGGTGTTCGTGCTGGGCGTGGACGCGGCGGCCGAGTCGCAGCCGGGCCGCCTGCTCGAAGGCGCGCGCGAGCGCCAGCACGTCAGCGTCGCAGCGCCGCCGCCCGACGATCTGCAGGCCGACGGGCAACCCGTCCGCGGAAAAGCCGCACGGCACGCTGATGGCCGGCAAGCCGGTGCAGCTGATGGCGTAGCAGCTC
>DATBIZ010000507.1:0-8452 GCA_036556645.1 Vicinamibacteria bacterium
AGTCGCCGGCGTTCGCCCGCAACCTCGTGCACCTGCTGGTGGGGCCTCTGTGGATCGCCGCCCGCGCCGTCGGCCGCGCCTAGCGAACGGCCGTACCCGGGTGAGGATGACGAACCTGTCTAGGAGCCTGCTCGCCGGCGCCGCGCTGGGGCTCCTCGCCGCCTGCGGCAGCGACAGTCCCACCGCTCCGGAGCCGTCGCCTACGCCGACGGCCGGTACCTGCGCGGCGGGCACGCCGGTGCCGGGCACGCCCGCGCTGGCCAGCACGCTGGTGGTCGGCGGCCTGCAGAGCCCGCTCGACGTGCAGGCGGCCCCCGGCGATGCGAGCCGGCTCTTCGTGGTCGAGCAGCGCGGGCGCATCCGGATCGTGCGCGGCTCCACCCTGCTGGCCGCGCCGTTCCTCGACATCTCCGGACGGATCAGCTGCTGCGGGGAGCGGGGGCTGCTCGGGCTGGCCTTCCATCCGGACTACGCGCAGAACGGCCGCTTCTACCTGAACTACACCAACCCGCAGGGCCACACCCACATCTCGGAGTTCCGCGTGTCGCAGGACCCCGACCTGGCCAGCCCCGACAGCGAGCGTCTGCTCCTGTTCGTCTCGCAGCCCTTCGCCAACCACAACGGCGGCGGGCTCGCCTTCGGACCCGACCGCCGGCTCTACATCGGGCTCGGCGACGGCGGCAGCGGCGGCGACCCGCTCAACAACGGGCAGGACCTGCGCACGTACCTGGGCAAGATGCTGCGCATCGACGTGGACGGCCAGATGCCCTACGCGGTGCCCGCCGACAACCCGTTCCGCGCGAACGCGGCCGCGCTGCCCGAGATCTGGGCGCTCGGCCTGCGCAATCCCTGGCGCTTCTCCTTCGACCGCGCCACCGGCGAGCTCTACATCGCGGACGTGGGCCAGAGCGCGCGCGAGGAGATCAACGTCGCGCCCGCCGGCCGCGGCGGCCAGAACTACGGCTGGAGCATCATGGAGGGGACCGCCTGCTTCCGCCCGGCGAGCGGCTGCCCGACGGGCGGCCTCACGCTGCCGGTGCTCGACTACACCCGCGGCGTCGGCGGGTCGGTGACCGGCGGGTACGTCTACCGCGGCTGCCGGATGCCCGGCTACGCGGGCACCTACTTCTACGGCGACTTCGTCAGCGGCGCGATCCGCTCGTTCCGCCTGCAAAACGCCCAGGCCGCGGACCAGCGTGACTGGAGCGACACCGTCGGACGCGGGATCGGCAACATCAGCTCGTTCGGTCAGGACGCGCAGGGCGAGCTGTACATCGTGGATTACGACGGAGAGGTGTATCGGCTGGCACCGGGGACGTGATCTCGGTGTCTCATCGTTCGTGAGGGTCTGGCTCTGGACGAAGCGGGCCCTGCTCGGTCTCGCCCCCTCCCCCTGACGGGCCGCGCCGCGCGGGACCTGCGGCTGGCCGTCCGCCGCCTCAATGGCGGCCTAGAAGCTCGCGCGCAGCCCGAGCTGGACCTGCCGCGGGTCGGCCGCGCCGCCGGGCAGCCCGAATCCCGGCCGCGGCGAGGGGCCGGGCCCGAAGGTGTTGTTCGGCACCTGGTAGTTCGGCCGGTTGAGCACGTTGAAGGCCTCCACGAGGGCCTCCAGCTCCACGCCGCGGGCGACGCCGAAGCGGCGGCCCAGGCGCAGGTCGAGCGAGGCGAAGTCGAAGCCGACCCCGCGGTTGCGTCCCACGCCCGCGGGCCGGTCGTTCACGTTGGTGTCGTCGTTCCGATCCGTACCCGTGAGGACGTTGAAGGGCAGCGCGGACGCGTAGCTCCACACCCACCCGAGCTGCAGGCCCGAGGCCAGGCGCCGCCACCCGGTCCCGGCGCGCGGCACGTCCACCACGCCGCTCAGCACCACCCGGTGCCGCTGGTCGTTGTCCGCGCGTCCCCACTCGTCCTGCGGCCGCGACGCGTCCTGCGGGCTGAAGAAGAACGCGTTGCCCGCGTCGTCCATCGCCTTCGACCGCGTGTACGACCCGCGCACGGTCGCCCAGGCGCCCAGGCGGCTGCGCATCGAGACCACCAGCGCGTCGTACGACGAGCGGCCGATGCTCTCGAAGCGCGAGACGTTCGCGTGGCGCGGGTCGGGCCGGCCCAGGTTCGGGATGCCGCGCGCCGCGGCCTCCGCCGCGGACACGGTCGGCACGTTCACGTTGCGCGAGAGGATCAGCCCCTGCCCGCGCACGCGCAGCCAGCCCACGGACACGGAGGCGCCGTGGCCGAGCGCGCGCTCCACCTGCACGCTGGCCTGGTCGGTGTGGGCGTTCTGGATGTGCCGGTCGATGGTGGTGATGCTGGCCAGCAGGCCGGACGGAAACGCGGGCAGGACCGCGGGGAAACGTGGCGCGCCGGGCGCCCCGAAGGGCAGGACCGCCACCGCGTAGCGGGTGCCGTCGCGCTGGAGCGCGTTCGAGGTGGCGCGCAGGGGGATGCGGTCGTAGAAGCGGCCGGCGCTCGCGCGCGCGACGGTGCGGCCCGCACCCGGCGCCCAGGCCAGGCCGAGCCGCGGCGCCAGGTTGTCCCCGTCGTCGCGGATCGGAGCGGGAAGCACCTGCAGGTCGTAGCGCAGGCCCGCGCTGAACGTGAGGTCGCGGCGCAGCCGCCACTCGTCCTGCACGAACAGCCCGAGGTTCGGGTTCGACTGGAACTGCGAGGGCGCGCCGAACGCCTGCTGGAAGGTCACGTAGGCGCCGGAGGCGAGGGCGGCCAGGGACGGGAACGTGTAGACGCCCTGCACGGCGCCCGGGAACTGGACGTCGAGCCGGTTCCAGATCACGTCCAGCCCGCCCTTGAGCGCATGGTCGCCGCGCTCCAGCGTGGTCGCGTTCACCAGCTCGAAGAGGTCCAGGTCGCGCCGGGTCGGCGAGACCGTCGCGGTGCCGAGGTTGGCCACGCCGGCCACGTTCACCGCGGGGCCGGCCCGGTCGTTCGGGGGCGCGGAAAGGCGGCTGCGCGTGGCCTGCAGGCGCGTCTGGTTGGCGGTGGTGGAGGACACGAGCACCACCGCGCTCAGGGCCAGCGTCTGGTCCAGGTTCTCGAGCGCCGTGCCGCGGCTCGTCGCGTTGAGGCCGCCCACGTTGCGCGCGTTCTCGCTCGAGACGCCGTAGAGGCTGTAGCGCGCGGCGAGGAGCGTGCCGCCGCCGGTCCGGTGGTCCACCCGCGCGAGCAGGCTCGTGCCGTGGTGTCCGGTGGCGAACGAGCCCGTGGTGACGCGCGGGCCGCCGTAGCCGGCGCGGTCCAGGGCGCCGTTCACCGCGGCCGCGTTCGCGGGCGTGATGGTGATGACGCCGGCGGCGTCGAGCCGCGTCTGCTCCACGTTGGCGAAGAGGAACGTGCGGTCCCGCCGCAGCGGACCGCCGGCGGTGGCCCCGTATTGCCACTGCCGCAGCGGGTCCTTGGCGCGCGCGAGCGGGTTCCTCGCGTCCAGCGCGTCGTCGCGCCCGTATCCGTAGACCCGCCCGCGCCAGTCGTTCGTGCCGGACTGCGTGATCACGTTGACGATGCCGGCGGAGGCGCGGCCGAACTCCGCGCTGCCGCCCGAGGTGATCACCTGGAACTCGCGGATCACCTCCGGCGAGAAGAAGCTGCCGGGCAGGTCCGCGGCGTCGTCGTTGGCGGAGAGCCCGTCCACCACGAACGTGTTGTTGATGTTGCGCTGGCCGGTCACCGCCAGCGCGGCCCCGGGGACCGCCGACGTCTCCGGGAAGCGCTGGTTGCCGACCGGGTTCGTGCGCGTCACCCCCGGCGTCAGCGCGGCCAGCTCGAGGTAGTTCCGGCCGTTGAGGGGAATACCCGCGATCTCGCGCGAGCTGATCGTCTCCGCGACCTGGGTGCGCCGCGGCTCGACCACCGGCGGCTCCGCGCGCACCTCGACCGTCTCGTCGGCCCCGGCCATCCCGAGGCGCAGGGGCACCTCGACGTCCTGGCCCACCGCTAGGGTCACCACCCGCGCGTGCGGCCGGAAGGGCGCGCGCTTCGCGCGCAGCTCGTAGGTGTCCACGGGGAGCAGCGCGAATCGGTAGCGGCCGTGCTCGTCCGCCGAAACCGACCAGGACAGACCGCGCTCGCGGCCCGTGGCGCGCACCTCGGCGCCCGGCACCGGCCCGCCGCTGGGATCGGAGACGGTGCCGGCGACCGAGGCCATGGTCACCGGTTGCGCGGAGCCCGGCACCGCGAGCAACGACACCGCGGCTGCTCCCAGGGGCAGACGGCATGCGACGGCGATTCTCCAGGACATGGACGGCTCTCCCCGACAAGGCGCGGACGGCGCGTCCACGCGTGCGGACGCGGGCCGCGCACCCCAACGGCGGCGCGGTCAGGCGCGGTCGAGGCGGGACGATCGCGGTGGGGGCGAATCGATCGGGGCGAACACGTCGGCGACGGCGGCCGCGTGCGCGGCCGGGACGGCCGTGGATCCGCGGGCAGGGGCGCCGCCGAGCGGCGGCGGCAGCACCGCGGGCCGGACCGCCGAGACCGTCACCGGATCGGCGTCGTGGCTGCACGCCGGGACCACGCGCGCGGCGCCGTCATCGCCCGCGCCGTGGCACGGCGCGGCGGGCGCCGCCGCGGCCGGCTTGCGGCAGAAGCACACGTGGTCGTCGCAGGCGTGCGGGTCGCGCCCGGCCGCCGCCAGGGCGGCGCCGCCCGCGAGCTGGCCCAGGACGAAGGCCAGCAGCACGGCGGCGGTCGCACGGAGCCTCCGGTGGCGCATCGGTCAGTGAGCGAGCACGAAGCCCTGGAAGGCCCGGCTGGCGGGATCGCCCTCGGCATGGTACCCGCAGCCCTGGCCCGAGGTGATCGTGGCGGTGATGCGCGTCTCGCCGCCCGCGACCGGCCCCAGGTTCATCAGCGCGCACTCGGTGTGCGCCGGGTGCGGGTCCGAGCGCAGCTCGTGGGCGCGCGCGTCGCGGTTCACGAACGTGATCCCGGTGTCGCCGAGGATGTGCAGGACCTGCGGGCTGACCCCTTCCGACGTGATCGTCACCACCGGCTCGACCAGCGGCGTCGGCTCGGGGCTCGGCCGCACGCCCGAGGGCCCGGCGGTGCAGCCGAGCGCGACCAGCGGCGCGAGCGCGAGCGGCACGCGCGTCACCGGAACGTCCGCGCCATGCCCACGAGCACGCCCAGGCGCGGCGCGAGCTGCGCCTCGTTGACGTAGCGGTAGGCCGGGAGCTGGACGAAGCCGTAGACGGACGTGTCGCGGGTGGCGCTCCAGCGCAGCCCGGGCGTCACGTACACGATCGTGCCGCCGGTCGAGGGTACGTCCTCGTCGAGGAACACGCTGCGGCGCTTGTGGAACGCCTTCACCTGCAGCGACCCGGTGAGCGGCCCCCGCAAGCGGCGGCTCGCCGACAGGGTGGCGATCGCGTCGTTGCCGTAGCGGTAGCCGAGATCGTTGGCGGTGTTCGCCTGGTAGGAGCCGGAGAGCGACCAGTCCACGCCCCGCGCGCGGCGCGAGGTCTGCAGCGAGGCCACCACGTCCGCGGAGCCGCTGCCCGGCTGCAGCATGGGGTCGTGGATGTCGCCGTCGAACGGGCTCACCAGGCGCGAGCGGCCCGTGGGCAGCTTGGCCGCCAGCCCGGCCACCACGCGCGCGCCGGGATCGAGCGCGTAGCGCAGGCCGACCACCGCGTCGCCGACGCTCGTGGTGTCGTAGACGTGCTCGAACGCGCCGTGCGTCACCTGGTACGAGCGGTGGGCCAGCAGCGGCGCCGAGGCGAGCACGGTCACGCGCGCGGTCAGGCCGTACGAGACGTCGAGCTGCACGAACTGCTCGAGCCCGCCCCGCTCGCCGTGGTAGCCGGGGATGATCCGCTGGCGCGCGAAGTCCACCTTCGGCCGCAGCACGGAGCCGGTCTCCTCGCTGCCGGCGAAGAGCCGGTCCTGCTCGGTGTGGCGGAACGAGAGGTCCAGCCGGAGCGCGCCGCGGCCGAGCGCGCCGTTGCCGCCGCGCGTCATCATCATGCAGCTCGTGGAGTCGCAGGCCCGCGCCGCGCGGGGCGCGGCGGCGGCGAGCAGGGCCGGCACAAGGGCGAGGACGAAGCGGCGCTCACGGATCATCGGCGAGATCCTGTCGACCCGGGAGGCGGCTCCATTGTCGGGTCGGCCGCGCGCGGCTGTCAAGGCGCCCCGTGGGCGGCGTGTCCGCCCGCGCCGTGGCCGGTCATCCAGCGCAGCCGCGCGAAGACGTGCACCGACCCCGGCGTGTCCCCGTAGGTCGGGCGGAGCAGGTCGGGGAACCGGTAGAGCGTGAGGTCCGCGCCGAGCCCGGCCGACAGCGCGCCGCGCGCGGCGACCCGCTTGAAGTACCCGAGCGTGAGCGCCTGGATCCGCAGCTCCTGGCGCTCCTCCACCGGGCCCGTCGCGTGCGTGTGGCCGAACAGGTGGGGGGCGAACCCTTTCGACAGGAGCAGCGCGGGCTCGCGCATCACCTGTTCCGCGCGGCCGTAGATCTGGTCCGAGGCGGTGAGCTGGTAGGCGGATTCGAGCAGGTACGCATCGGTCGTGCCGTGCGCTTCACGATTGCGGCCCCACACGAAGCTGACGGCCAGGGGCCCCTCGCCGCGCGCGCCATGGTGCAGAGACGCGCTCGTCCGCCGGAGGTCGCCGGGCTCGAGCGCCTCGGGCTCGTTCGCGAACCCGTGCGAGACCTGGGCCGACCAGCCGTCGGGCAGGTCCACGCGGAGGCGGACCGACGCCGAGTCGAGCGCGCCGGTCTCGAGGTCCCAGCGGCGCTCGTCGGGCTCCTGCCCGTGGAACGCGGAGACGTCCAGCGCGAACCCGCGCCAGCCGGCCCCCAGCGTGACCACCGTGCTCGTGATGTGCGTGGAGTCCTGCCAGTGATGGCCGAGGGTGGCGGTGGGGTTCTCGCCGGACGAGGCGCGGTGCATGAACGCGGTCGGCCCCAGCGCCGGCTCGCCCACCGGCGCGGCCTGCGCCCACCAGGCGGCCTCGGCGCCCAGCGCGCGCCGGTAGGTGGCCGACACGTTCATGAAGAGGTCGTGCGGATGCTGGCGGTCCACGAGGAGGCGGCCCTCGAAGGTCTCGCCGACCTGGAAGAGCTGCGGCGACCCGGCGTCGGGCACGGTGGCCGGCTCGAGCGACCCCATCGCCATCAGCGTCAGCCGGCCGCCGGCGAGCGTCCGGTGGCCCATGCCCATCGCCCAGTTCGACGACTCGAACGACTCCTCGCCCGACGGGCCGCCCTGGTCGTTGGTGCCCAGCCGGCCGACGACGATGCCCATCCACCGCCAGCCGGGGTGATCCATGCCCGCCATCGGGTCGCGCGCGGTCATCCCGGTCATCCGGCCCATGTCGGTGTCGAGCAGGGTGGCGGGGAGCGCCGGCGGCGGCGGCGCGCCATGGCCCGCGTGCGGGTCCTGCGCGGCCGCGAGCGCCGCCGAGAGCGCAAGCGTGATCAGCACGGACACCGGCGGCGAGAGGACGCGGCCGGCGCTCAGGCCAGCCGCACCATGTCCTTGAGCTCGCGCCCGATCTCCTCCGCGGTCGCGTAGCGGAGCTCGCGTCGCGGATGGAGGCACCGGAGCAGCAGCTTGTCGAGCGCCTCGGGCACGCCGGTCGCCAGCGTGCTCGGCAGCGGCAGCGCCACGCCCTGCGGCTGCGAGCGCGGGTGCACGCCGGTGAGGAGATGGTAGAGCACCGCGGCCATCGCGTAGAGGTCGCCCTCGGGATCGAGGCGGTCCTCGGGGGCCCGGTACGAAGCCGCGCCGTTCCGTGCCCGCGCGAGCCGCGACAGCCCGAGGTCGGTGACCTTCACCACCCCGTTGGCGACCATGATGTTCGACGGCTGCAGCGTTCCGTGCACCAGCCCCTTGCCGTGCAGGAAGGCGAGGAGCTGCGAGAGCACGCGGCCGAGGCTGTGCACCTGCGGCACCGCCATCTTCTTGCCGCCGGAGAGCGCCTGGGCGAAGTTGCGCCCGGGCACCAGCTCGCTGACCACGCAGCGCCGGCCCTCGATGTCCACGAAGCCGATCACCTTGGCCAGGTTCGGGTGCGACACCTGCGCGGCCGCCTTGAGGTCGGCGGCCAGCCCGTGCAACAGCCCGTCGCCGCTGAGCGTCTCCGGCGCGAGCACGCGCAGGCACACGCTGCGGCCGTCCACGCGGTCTTCGCCCCGGTGCACGGCCCCCAGGGGACCCTGCCCGAGCACCTCGCGCAGCACGAACCGCGTCGGCCGGGCCGCGGGCGCGGCGGCGGCCTGGGGCGCCGTGGGGGCGGCGCTGGGCGGCGGAGCAGCGGATGGCGCCGCGGGGCGCGCGGCGGCCGCGGGGGCCGCGGCCACGGGAGCCGCGGGTGCGGGCGGCTCCGCGTTGGCCGTGGTGGCCACGGCCACTGTCGGCGTCGGCAACGGCGGCGCGCTGCGGTCGTCCTCCAGGCGCGCCACCCGCTTCTCCACGTCCTTGAACAACATGTCCTCGGA
>DATBIZ010000508.1:0-5566 GCA_036556645.1 Vicinamibacteria bacterium
AGGGCGGGCCCGGCCGTGTACTGGTTGTAGCGCCGGCCGGTGGCCGTGGTGGGCTGGGCTCGAAGGTTCCAGTGCTCGTATTCGTTCGCGAAATCGAGGTCGCGATCGAACGCGGCCGAGCGCAGCCAGGCGAAGTAGCCGAGCGAGTCGCCGCGGCGCAGGTCGGGCGCGGCGTACGCGGCCGCCGCGTACGCGAAGGTCAGGCTGGCGAGCACGGCCAGCGCACGCGTGGGGCGCCCGAGCAGGCGGGCGACCCCGATCGAAGCGGCGGCCAGCAGGGAGCCGCCCAGGATCCCGTGCGACCGCGGCGGGTCGAGCAGGGAGAGGGCCGCCCAGAGCAGGCCGAGGAGGCCCAGCGCCAGCGGGAGCCACGCCACCGCCGCCTGGAAGCCGCGCCGGCGCGCGGCGCTGCCGGTAGGCTCCGCGGGCATCGCGTCGCAGCGTACCACGCGCGCTCGCGCCGTCCGGTCGGTTATCGCGTGGTGTTACCGGTCCGTGTGAGCGACTGCACGACCAGCCCGAGGAACACGTCGGGCTTGATGAAGCCCTGTCCCCAGCGCGCGTCGAGGTCGGCGGTCGGCCGCGCCTCGATCACCTGCGCGGCGGTGCGGCCGGCCGTGACCATCGGCGCCACCCGGTCGCGCACGGCGGCCAGCATGTCGCGGTAGGCGAGGAGCTCCGCGCGGCCGCTCACCGGGCCGTGGCCCGGGATCACGCGCGTGCGGTCGTCGCAGGCCGCCAGCGCGCGGTCCGCGGCGTCGATCAGCCCCGCGAAGGAGCCCCCGCTCGACAGGTCGAAGAACGGGTAGCCGTGGAAGAACAGGTCGCCCATGTGCAGGACGTTCGCGCGGCGGAAGTGGACGACCGCGTCGCCGTCGGTGTGCGCGGGCGGCACGTGGAAGGCGTGGATCTCGTCGCCGTTGAGATGCAGCGTCACCGACTGCGCGAAGGTCACGACCGGGAGCGCGCGCGCCGGCGCGGGCGGCACCTTCATGCCCATCAGCGCGATGAACTGCTCGGTGCTCATGCGCTTGCGCACGTTGTCGTGCGCCACGATCAGCGCCCCGGCCTCGCCGAGGTTCTCGTTGCCGCCGGTGTGGTCCGGGTGCCAGTGCGTGTTCAGGACGAACCGGATCGGCTCCTTGCGGATCCCTTCCACCGCCGCCTTCACCTTGGGCGTGAGCGGCGCCCAGTCGTCGTCGATCAGGAAGACGCCGTCGGGCCCGGAGGAGACGCCGATGTTGCCGCCGGCCCCGGTCAGCACGTGCACGCCCTCGGCGACCTTCTCCACCCGGACCTGCGTCTTCTCGAAGTCCGGGCCCTGCGCCAGGGCCGCGGCCGCCACCAGGGCCAGAAGGGCGCCGAGCGCGGTCTGCTTCATGTCGTCCTCCCGCGGCGATGCCCGCGCATCATACCGGCTCCCGGGCGACCCGCTCGATCAGCGCCGCCGCCTCGGCCAGCCGCACGACCTCCGGCGGCGAGAGCGCGCGCAGGCGCGCGGCCAGGGCCGCCACGCGGCGCCGGCGGCCGCGGTGCATGACCCGGCGGCCGGCGCGGGTGGCGGCGAGCACGACCCGCCGGCGGTCCCGCGCATCCGGCTCGCGCGCCACCAGCCCGGCCGCGGCCAGGGCCTGCACGATCCGGCTCATGGTGGGCGGCGTCACCTGCTCCGCCGCGGCCAGGCGCGCGAGCGACATCGGGCCGGCGAAGACCAGCACCGAGAGCGCGGACAGCCGCGCCGGACCCACGCCCGTGCGCGCGTCCTGGCGCCGCAGGCCGCGCAGGAGGTGGATCGCGGCGGCATGGAGCCGGTCGGCCACCGCCCGCCGGCCGGGGGCCCTTGACCCGAGATCATTAGCCATGCTAATGAATGTTCCCATGCCGCCGCGCGCGGCGCAAGCCACCGCGCGGGCCGGGGAGGAGCGCACCATGCCATCCACCGAAGACCTGATCGGCGCCATCAAGGGCGGCGACGCCGCGCGCGTGCGCGCGATCCTGCGCGACGAGCCCGCGCTCGCGGCGGCCCGCGACCCCGCCGGCGTGTCGCTGCCGCTGCTCGCCCTGTACCACCGTCGCCAGGAGGTGGCCGAGGCCCTGCTCGAGGCCAACCCCCCGCTCGACGTGTTCGACGCGGCGGCCCTCGGCCACGTCGAGCGGCTGCGCGCGCTGCTGGCGGCGGATCCCGCCGCCGCCAACGCCTGGGCCGCGGACGGGTTCTTCCCCCTGGGGCTCGCGTGTTTCTTCGGGCGGCCCGCGGCCGTGCGCGTGCTGCTCGACGCGGGCGCGGACGTGCGCGCCGCCGCGCGCAACCCGATGCGCGTGACCGGCCTGCACGCGGCCGCCGCCGCCCGCGCCACCGGGATCGCCCGGGTGCTCCTCGAGCGCGGGGCGGAGGTGGACGCGCGGCAGCAGGCGGGCTACACGGCGCTGCACGCCGCGGCCCGGCACGGCGACGAGGAGCTGGTGGACCTGCTGCTCGCGCACGGCGCCGACCCCTCGCTGCGAAGCGACGACGGGAAGGACGCCGCGGCCCACGCCCGCGACCAGGGCCACGATCGGCTCGCGGACCGGCTCCAGCCGGCGGCCCGCCCGCGCTCCTGACCGCGCGGCGGCGTTTGCCTCGCCCGCGCGCTGCTGCTCAAATCAGGGCATGAGCGAGACCCCCGCGCGCACCTCGGCGGCACCCGAGGCGGCGGCCGTGGCGGGATTCACCGCCGAGCGCCTGCGCGAGCTGCACCGGGCGCTGCTCCTCCCCCGCCTGATCGAGGAGAAGGCGCTCCTGCTGCTGCGCCAGGGCCGGCTCTCGAAGTGGTTCTCCGGGATGGGCCAGGAGGCGATCGCGGTCGGGGTCACCGCCGCGCTGCGCGAGGACGACTGGATCCTGCCCATGCACCGCAACCTCGGCGTGTTCACCGGGCGCGGCCTCGACCTCGGCCGCCTCTTCCGCCAGCTCTTCGGCAAGGACGGGGGCTTCACGCGCGGGCGCGACCGCACGTTCCACTTCGGCGTCCCCGAGCGCCACATCGTGGGCATGATCAGCCACCTCGGCGCGATGCTGCCGGTCGCGGACGGGCTCGCGCTCGCCTCGCAGCTCGCGGGCACGCGGCGCGTGGCGGCCGCGTTCACCGGCGACGGCGCCACCAGCGAGGGCGACTTCCACGAGGCGCTCAACCTGGCCGCGGTGTGGAAGCTGCCCGTCCTGTTCGTGGTCGAGAACAACCAGTACGGTCTCTCGACCCCGGTATCCGAGCAATACGCCTGCCGGGACCTGGCCGACCGCGCGTCCGGGTACGGCATGCCGGGCGCGGTCGTGGACGGCAACGACCTGCTCGCGGTCTACCGCACGGTCGAGGAGTCCGCCGCACGTGCGCGCCGCGGAGGCGGGCCCACGCTGCTCGAGTTCAAGACCTTCCGCATGCGCGGGCACGAGGAGGCCTCCGGCGTCGCCTACGTGCCGAAGCACCTGTTCGAGGAGTGGTCGGCGCGCGACCCGGTCGCCCGCTTCGAACGGCTGCTCCTCGAGCGCGGCGTGCTGACGGCGGCCGGGCGCGACGCGGTCCGCGCGGAGCTGAAGCCGCACCTCGACCGCCTGGTGGACGAGGCCCTGGCCGCGCCCGACCCGGACTCCACCGCCGAGCGGGAGCTGGCCGACGTCTACGCGCCCAGCCGCGGGCAGGCGGCGGAGCCCCCGCGCGACGAGCTGGGGCGCGCCCCGGTGCGGCGCTACCTGGACGCGATCAGCGAGGGGCTGCGCGAGGGGCTGCGCGCGAACCCGAAGGCGCTGCTCCTGGGCCAGGACATCGCCGAGTACGGGGGCGTGTTCAAGGTGACCGAGGGTTTCGTGGACGAGTTCGGCAAGGCGCGCGTGCGCAACACGCCGATCATCGAGTCGGGCGCGCTCGGCGCCGCGCTGGGCCTCGCCCTCGAGGGCTTCGTGCCGGTGGTGGAGATGCAGTTCGGCGACTTCATCACCTGCGGCTTCAACCAGATCGTCAACAACCTGGCCAAGACCCACTACCGCTGGGGCGCGGCGGTGCCGGTGGTGGTGCGGACGCCGGTGGGCGGCGGGGTGGGCGCGGGGCCGTTCCACTCGCAGAACGTCGAGGCGTGGTTCACGCACGTGGCCGGCCTCAAGGTGGTCGCCCCGGCCACGCCCTACGACGCGAAGGGGCTGCTGCTGGCCGCGCTCGAGGACGGCAACCCGGTGCTGTACCTCGAGCACAAGCTGCTCTACCGCTCGGCGAGGGGGCCGGTGCCGCCCGGCCGCTACGCGGTGCCGATCGGCCGCGCGCACGTGGCGCGGCCGGGCACGGACGCCACCGTCGTCACCAACGGCGCCGGTCTGGCGTGGGCGCACGAGGCTGCCGAGCGGCTCGCCGGCGACGGCCGCTCGGTCGAGGTGATCGACCTGCGCACGCTCCTGCCCTGGGACCGCGAGACCGTGCTCGCCTCGGTGCGCCGGACCGGCCGCGTGCTCGTGCTGCACGAGGCGCCGCTGACCGGGGGCTTCGGCGGCGAGGTCGCGGCCACGATCGGCGCCGACGCCTTCGAGTGGCTCGACGCGCCGGTGGGCCGGCTGGGCGGCCTCGACCTCCCGGTCCCGTTCAGCCGCGCGCTCGAGGAGGTCTACTCGCCGCGCCCGCGCCTGCTGCCCGCCCTGCGCGAGCTGCTCGCGTATTAGCCGACGATCTTGGGCAGATAGCGGACCGCTTCGTCGCCGAGGGTGTGGAGCACCGCGCCCTTGAGCGCCTCCGGGAGGCCGAGCTTGCCGCCGGCGGCGTCCGCGAGCTTGAGGGCGAAACGCGCGACGTTGATGCCGTCGCGGACCGTGTAGCGCTCCTCGGCCTGGTGCGCCTTCTGCAGGAAGTCGGTGACGTAGTCGAGGATCTTCGCGTTGGCGAAGGGCAGGTTCTCCTCGAGGATGCGGCGCTCCTCGTCCTTCTCCGGGAAGTCGATGGTGATCTGCGGCTGCAGGCGCGAGTGGATGTACTCCGGGATCTCGAACGTGGAGGCGTCGTCGTTCATGGTGGCCACCAGGCGGAAGTCGGCGTGCGCCTTGACCTTCACGCCCGCCACGATGGACTCCACGTAGCGCCGGGTGTCGAGCAGCGGCGCGAGCGAGGCCCAGCTCTTCTCGGTCATGCGGTTCCCCTCGTCGAGGATGCACACCGCGCCGCGGATCATCGCGGTGACCAGGGGCGAGGCGACGTAGCGGAGCTGCCCCTGGCCCGACACCACCGGCGTCACCAGCAGGTCCTCCGGACGGGTGTCCATGGTGGCCTGGTAGATGTAGACCTCGCGGCCGATCTCGCGCGCGGCCGCGTAGGCGAGCGTGGTCTTCCCCACCCCCGGCTTGCCGAGCAGTCGCGGGTTCATGGGCAGGTCGCGCTCCTCCACCACCATCCAGGCCGCCAGCAGCTCCTTCATCAGCTCCTTCTGGCCGACCCAGCGGACGGGTATCTCGTCGGGGTGGGCGAGGTGGAGGGTGACGTTGTCGAGGGTGACGGTCCGGGGATCGGGCATAGGACAAGAGGATATCCGTTACCGGACGGAACGGAGCGGAACG
>DATBIZ010000509.1:0-3046 GCA_036556645.1 Vicinamibacteria bacterium
GCGGGATGGAGCCGGCGGGATCGTTCGACCGCGCCATGGAGAGGTATGTGCGCGGCGAATACGCGCAGGCGGCGGCCGGCCTGCGTGCGGCCCTGGGGGAGGATCCGGCCTCCGTGGAGGCGCGCTTCTACCTGGGCATCAGCGCGCTGCTGGCCGGGAACGCGGAAGAGGCGATCCGGGAGCTGGCCCGGGTCGCCGGCGGGGACGACCCGGACCTCGCGGAGGCGGCGCGGTACTACCTGGCGAAGGCGTATCTCGGCCGGGGAGAGGTGGGAGCGGCGCGCCGCGCGCTTCGGCCGGTGGCGCAAGGTGACGGCGCTCACAAGGAACGGGCGCAACGGCTCCTGCAGGCGCTTGGCGCCGAACCTTGACGGGTGGCGGTCGTATGAGTTCCCAAGCAAACAAGGGAGCACGAGCGATGAGCGAGCAGAGGCGGGTGTCGTGGTTCGCGTGCGCGGCGATGGCGGGGCTGTCCCTGGCCGCCGTTCCCGCGGAGGCGCGGGAACCCGGTGCGTTCTTCACGCCCGTGCTCACCGGCAACGGCGGGGCGTTCTGCGGACCGTGCGAGCCCACACCGGTCCTCACGAGCGCGACGCCCTATGCGACCGTCGTCGCCCTGCGCTACCGCTGGTCGGCCGCGGCGCGCGGCTTCGAGCTCGTCTCCGAGGAGAAGGCAGGGGTGACCGACCACCAGGGCGAGCTGCGCTTCACCGTCCAGCAGGGAGAGGGCTCGCTCGACAAGCTCCAGGTCGTGGTGGGTAGGGTGCCGTCCGATCCGTTCCTGTTCCTGACCACCGGCGGCTGCTCGGGCCCGTACCTTTGCCCGCTCCCGCGGCGGCTGCACGCCCTCGCCAACGCGTCCGCGTACGCGCCGGGCGGGACGGTGATCGCCACCGTGCGCGGCGCCGCGGCCGGAGCCGCGGTGGAGGTCACGCAGGAGGAGTACATCGAGGAGGGCGAGGCGCCGCTCTGGATCCCCGTCTCCAAGCCGGTCACGGCGGTGGTGGACGCGCACGGCCACGCGACCGCGTTGTTCGAGGCCCCCGGCCCCGGTGTGTACCGTGTGATCGCGCGCGACCCCGAATCGGGCGACGAGTCCAGCTTCTCGTTGTACGAGGTCACCGACGCCCGTCGTTAGGGCGTCCGAGCCGGCGTGCGGGTGGTCGCGTCCGTCGTCCTGATGCTGCTGGCGGGCGCCGGCAACCCGGCGCTCGCCGCCGCACCCGCGCCCGAAGACCTGCTCCGCGAGGGCTTCACCCTGTTCGAGCGCGACCAGTACGGCGAAGCCCGCGCGCGCTTCGAGCAGGCGCTCGCCGCTTCCGCCGGGGGCGCGGTGGAGGCGGAGGCGCGGCGGGGGCTCGGGCGGGTGCTCTTCCGGACCGGCGAATATCCCGCCGCCCGTGAGCAGCTCGAGCGCGCGGCCGCGCTGCATCGCGCGTCGGGCGACGCGCTGGGTGAGGCGCGCGCGACCGGCCACCTCGGGTCCGTGGCCTTGATGATGGGCGACACGGCCGAGGCGGCCGAGCGCTACGCGCAGGCGCTCGCGCGGTTCAAGGCCCTCGGCGCCGGGGCGGACGAGCTGGAGACCCGATTCAACATCCTCTACGTGACCGCCGACGCGGCGGCGCAGGAGAAGCAGGTCGAAGAGGGCCTCGCGCTCGCGCGCGCGGCGGGGAACCACGCGTTCGCGGGCCGGTTCCTCCAGGAGTCCTCGGACCTCGACTTCGCGCAGGGCCGCTTCGCCTCGGCGTCGGCGAAGCTCGAGGAGGCGGTCGCGGCCTTCGAACAGGTCGGCGCCCGCCGCGACCTCGGCCGCGCCCTGAACAGCCTCAGCCGCCTCGAGCGCACGCACGGCCAGGTGGAGCGCGCCTTCGAGACCAGCGCCCGCGCGCTCGCCGTGCAGGAGGAGCTCGGCGACTCGTCCGGCGCGCTGCAGAGCCTCGACCAGATGGCCGACGCGAAGAGCGAGCTGGGCGCGCACGACGAGGCGCTGGCGCTGTACGAGCAGGCGCTGGCGATCGCGCGGAAGACCGGGTCGCCGCACCTGGTCGCCACGATGCAGGGCCGGCTGTCGCGCACCTCCCTGCGCATGGGCCGGCCCGCGCGCGCGGTGGAGCTGCTCGAGGGCGTGGTCGCGCGCGGCGTCACCGCGGAGACCGGCCCGGTCTGGTACGGCCAGCTCAGCCGCGCGTACCAGGGCGTGGGCCGCCTCCAGGACGGCCTGGCCGCCGCGGACAAGGCCCTGGCGCTGGCGCGGGCGAGCGGCGTCGTGGACCGCGTCCTCCCCGCGCTGCACGTGCGTGCCAGCGCCCTGCGGAGGCTGGGCCGAAGCGCCGAGGCGCTCGCCGACGCGCGCGAGGAGATCGCCGGGCTGGAGCGCCTGCGGGCGGAGCTGCTGCCCGACGACTTCATGAAGCGCGGCTTCGCCGACCAGCACCAGGCCGTGTTCGAGCTGACCATCGAGCTGCTCGCCGCGGAGGGCCGGCACCGCGACGCGCTCGAGACGGCGGAGCAGGCGCGGGCCCGCGCCTTCCTCGACCTGCTCGCCACGCGGGCGGCCGGGGCGGCCGTCGCGGTGCCCGCCGCTTCCGCGGACGAGGTCGTGGCCACGGCCCGGCGGCTCGGCTCCACGCTGCTGAGCTACTTCGTCGGCGACGACGCGCTCTTCATCTGGGTCGTGGGCGCGGACGGGGCGGTGCATGGGCGGCGCGTGGACGTTCCCGCCGACCGGTTGTGGGCCCTCGTGCGCGAGACCCGCGGCGCGCTGCGGGACGCGGGCGCGCGGAGGCCCCGCGGCGAGGCGCCCGAGGGCGCCGCGCTGGTCACGCGCGGCGGGGGACGGCTGCTGCTGGGCGGACGGGGAGCGCGTGCCTGGCGCGAGCTGCACGACCTGCTGATCGCGCCGGTGCGGGCGCAGCTCCCGCGCGCCGCCGGGAGCAGGCTCACCATCGTGCCGCACGGGCCGCTCTTCCTGCTCTCGTTCGCGGCGCTGCGCGACGCGCGGGGGCGCTACCTGGTCGAGGACCACGCGCTGCACTACGCACCG
>DATBIZ010000510.1:0-2907 GCA_036556645.1 Vicinamibacteria bacterium
GGGCGCGGCCATCACCGCCGTCCGCGTGGAAGGCGTGCTGCACGAGTTCTCGCCGATCCCGGGGGCGATGGAGGACACCACCGACCTCATCCTCAACCTCAAGCGCGTGCCGCTGAAGATGCACGTGGAGCACCCCAAGACCCTCCTCCTGAAGACGTCCGAGGCGGGCGAGGTGCGCGCGGCGCACGTCACCCCGGACCCCGACATCGACATCCTCGACCAGGACAGCTACATCGCGACGCTCGGCCAGGGCTCGACGCTCTCGGTCGAGATGCGGGTGAAGCAGGGCCGCGGGTACGTGTCGGCGGACAAGAACTTCGACGAAGACCTCTCCATCGGCTGGATCCCCGTGGACTCCGTCCACTCGCCGATCAAGAAGGTCAACTACTTCGTCGAGAACGCGCGCGTGGGCCAGGCCACGGACTACGAGAAGCTGACCCTCGAGGTCTGGACCAACGGCGCGGTGTCGCCGCGCGACGCGGTGGGCCTGGCGGCCAAGCTGATGAAGGACCACCTGTCCATCTTCATCAACCTCGAGGACGACGACGAGGGCGACAGCACCCCGGTCGAGATCTCGGAGCAGGACCGCGAGCAGTGGTACGAGAAGCTGAACAAGAGCGTGGACGAGATGGAGCTCTCCGTGCGCTCGTACAACTGCCTCAAGAACGCGAACATCCGCACCATCGGCGAGCTGGTGCAGAAGACCGAAGCCGAGATGCTGAAGACCAAGAACTTCGGCCGCAAGTCGCTCAACGAGATCAAGGAGATCCTGGCCGGCATGGGGCTCTCCCTGGGCATGAAGCTCGACAACTGGCCGCAGCAGCAGCCGCCGCAGCCGCAGCAGGGTTGACCCGATGAGGCATCGCGTCGGTCACCGGAAGCTGGGGCGCGTCACGCCCCACCGCATCGCGCTGCTGCGCAACCTGGCCACCGCGCTCTTCGAGCGGGAGCGCATCCGCACCACGCTGATGAAGGCCAAGGAGCTGCGCCCCTACGCGGAGCGCCTGATCACGCTGGCCAAGCGAGACGGCGACGGGCTGCACGCGCGGCGGCTGGTCCGCCGCGACATCCAGGACGGCGAGGTGGTGAAGAAGCTCTTCGACACGCTCGGCACCCGCTTCGCCACCCGCCCCGGCGGGTACACCCGCATCCTGCGCCTGGGCCCGCGCCGCGGCGACGGCGCGGAGATGGCCATCGTCGAGCTGATCGGGTCGGAGTACAAGCCCGAGAAGAAGGGCGAGAAGGGCAAGAAGCCCGCGGCCCCGGCCGCCAAGGCGGAGCCCAAGCGCGCGGCGAAGCGCGGCGGCAAGGCCGGGGGCGGCGAGGGCGAGGCCGGGAAGAAGCCGCGCGGGCGCGGCCAGAAGAAGGAAGCCGAAGCGTCCGAGTAGACGCTACTCGGCGCGCTTGACCGACGCCGAGGCGACGTCGCCGATGTAGGAGAACACGGCGACCAGCGGCAGCCGCTCCGGCGTCGTCCGTCGGAACATCCAGGACCCCACGGTCTGGCGCGCCGCCTCCTTCAGCAGCTCGGGGCCGCTGACGTCGCGCACCGAGCTGGCTCCCGACGCCTCCACCACGAAGCGCACCTCGACGTTGCCGGACACCGAGTTCATGCGCGCGATCGGCGGCGCGACGGGCCGGCGCCCCTTGGAGAGGTCCGGCACGCCGTCGCCGAGCAGCACGCCCTGGATCGCCGAGACGCCCGGCTCCAGGCGCGGCGGCGGCGCCGGGGCGGCGGGGATGATCTCGACGGCGGGAGGCGCCACCGCTGGCGGCGCCGCCGGGTCGGGCGGGGCCGGGTCGGGCGGCGTGCCGCCCGGCGGCGCAGGTGTCGTATCCGCCGCCGCGGGAGCGCCGGTGGCCGCGGTTTCCGCCGCGGGCGCCGCCTCGCCGGCCGCGGCCGGCTGGTCGGCCGGGGCTGCGGCTTCGGGCGCCGGCCGGGTGGCCGCGTCGGCCGGGGCGGCGGCGCCAGCCGCCGGCGTATCGGACGCGGGTGGGGTCGCCGGCGGGACCTCCACGGGATCCGGCGCCGGCGCCGGGGCTCCGGCCGGCGGAGGCGCGCCGGCGCTCTCCGGCATCGCCGCCGCGGCCAGCTCGCCCTGGCGCAGCCCGCTCAGCTTCAGCTCGACGCGCGGCATTCCGCGCGAGGACGGGACGAAGTCCGCGCGCACCTGGAAGCTGGCCAGGCGGTCGCCGCCGATCGCCGTGAACCGCCAGGTCCGCAGCGCGAGCAGCAGGGCCTCGGTCCACGGCGCCGTACCGCTCTTGATCTCGGCCTCCACGATCAGCCCGGTGGGGTCGATGGTCACGTCCGCGGTCACGGTCATCGGGCTGTCCGCGCGCGCGTCGATGGGAAACGGGGGCGCCACGCCCTGGCGCAGCTCCGGGATCGCGGGGTCGCGCGACATCTCGGGGAGCTTCAGCGCGAACGTGATCGGCACGGTGAGCCGCACGGGCACCGCGCGGCCGTCCACCTTGGTGGCCGCGTACTCCCACTGGCGGGCGGCGGCCACCGCCGCGTCGTCGAAGGGCGGCAGGCTGCGCACGACATCCACCGCCGACACCTTGCCGGAGGGGTCGATGGTGAGGGCGAGGATCACGATCCCGCGCAGCCCCTGCGAGAGCGCGGCCGCGGGGTACTCCGGCTGCACGAACTTCGTCCGCTTGGGGACCGGTACCTCGGTGCCGGCGGCCCGCGGCTCGTCGGCGGCCGGCGGCGCGGGCTGCGCGAAGGCGGCCGCGGCGCCGAAGGGGACGGACAGCACGGCCACGAGCGCACCTGAGAGCAGCGACGGCTTCATCGGATCGGCGTCCTCACTCCGCGTCGAGCCGTCGTCGAGCGCCTCGCCGGAAGTGAATCCCGGCTCGGCGGCAGCGGAGACGCTCCGTTCGGAAAACGCATCATCG
>DATBIZ010000511.1:0-9891 GCA_036556645.1 Vicinamibacteria bacterium
GCTCCCACAGGTTCCGCACCACGCGGCCGCTGCAGCCGGGCGCCAGCTCGATCACCGGCGTCACGACCTCGATCACGCCACGGTCGAAGTAGACGGCGCCGCCGGTGGGAATCTGGTAGGAGCTCTTTTCCCGGCTCAGCAGCGGACGGTCGATGAAGGCGGCCGGCCGTCCCCAGTACTCGCGCGGGTCGATCTCCACCCCGTCGAGCACGACGTTGAACTCGGCCTCCATGCCGGTGACCGGCATGCGCAGCCGCACGCGCGAGGGCGGGCGGACGCGGGGCCGCGACGCGCGAACCCCCGCGCGGGACCGGCTGCGGACGGCAGCTTTGTCCGAGAGTGGCATGTTTTACAAAGCAGCAGAACGACAGCCGGGCCCGACCGGGCCGTCAATCCCGCAGGCGTTCGCGAGATCTGGGCGCGCGCCGCGGTCTCGCTTCCGATCGGCGGGGCCCTGCGGCCGGATGTAAAGCAGGAATCGCGCCAGCGGCCGCGGACCGGCGGTGGCTACTCCTTGGAGGGGTCGAGCGTCAGCTGCGTGAAGTCGGCGGCCGCGGGCCAGCCGCGGCGGTCGCCGCTTCGCCGCTCCTCGAAGGCGAAGCGCGCCTTGGCCTGCGGCGCCTCGAGCGCGTCCTCGCCGATCTCGCGCGGGACGACGCTGAGGTAGCCGAGGTCGAGGTGGATGTGGTCGTCGGCCTGGCCGAGGTCGTGGCCGTAGGGCATCACCCACAGGTCGTCGCTGATCTCCTCGGCCACGCGGTTGTACGTCTCGATCGAGGCGCGCTCGCGCAGCACGGTGGCCCCGATCTTGTACAGGTCGGCCGCGGTCGCCCACATGTGCGGGCTCGCGCCGACCGCGAGCTTGTGCGAGGGCGAGCGGTAGCCGCCGTTGACCGCGACGTGCACGTGCGCGCCCACCGTCTCCCGCAGCCGCTCGAGGTAGAACGCGAGCACGCGCACCGCGCACGGGATGTAGCGCGGGTACTGGCGCAGCCGCGCCGCCTCCTTCAGGTCCACGAGCAGGAACTCGTTCAGGCCGAAGTGCGCGGTGAGGCGGATCTCGACCGCCGCCTCGTGCGTCGGCACCTCGTAGAAGTAGCGCGGCAGCCGGTGGCGGCGGCCGTGCTTGTCCTCCAGGAGCTGCGCGGGCTTGAGGAGCTGGCGCACCTCGGGGTCGAGGTCGAACCCGTCCACGACCTTCAGGCCCGCCTCGCCGGCGTCCGCGCCGGGCCGGGTCGCCACCGTCAGTCCGCGATGCCGGCCAGGCAGCGGAAGATGTCCTTGGACACCTGCGCCACCGCCGCGCCCCGGCCGGCCTCGACCGGGAACTGGGTCAGGATCACCACCACGTAGGGGTTGCGCCGCGCGAGGTAGACGATCCCCGCGTCGTGGTCCACCGTGGAGATGTTGCCGGTCTTGTGCGCCACGCGCGCCTCGCGCGGCAGGCCGGCCGGGATGCCGCGCTTGAAGCGCTGGTCGAGCAGGATCTCGAGCATGTCCGCGCAGGCCTCGGGGGAGAAGGCGCGCCCTTCGGCGATCAGCCGCAGCAGCTTCATCAGGCCGTTGGCGGTGACCTCGTTGTCGAGCCCGGCCTCGTGGGCGGCCTGGTCCTCCACCCCGCGCAGCACGCTCACGCCCTCGATGCCCAGCTCGCGCAGCGCGGCCTGGATGGTGTCCACCCCCACCACGTCCACCAGCAGGTTGGTGGCGAAGTTGCTCGACGTCGTGATCATGTGGTACGCGAGCTGCTTCACCGTCATCGTCCGCCCGAGGTTGGCGTAGACCTCGGGATCGCCGTCGCGGCTGATCTCCAGCTTGAACGGCCGGCGGTCGATGATGCTCAGGAACTTGTTGCGCACGTGCACCGGCTCGTCCACCGCGAGCTCCCCGCGCACGACCTGGCGGTAGACCCCGAGCAGCACCGCCAGCTTCATGGTGGACGCCGCGTGGAACCAGGCGTCCGCGTTGTAGGACCACTGGATCGTGGTCTCGGAGTCGTAGAAGGCGATGCCGAGCCGCTCCAGGCCGTGCTGCTCCCTGATCTGCAGCACGTTGCGGTAGAGCGACACCTCCGCGGCGGCGAGGGCCTGCGCGGCCGTCTCTCCGCGCGCGCCGGCTTCTCCGTCCGCCAGCGCGGGCCTCGGCGGCTTCGTCTCCACCTTCGGCATAAGAGGATCTTAGGTCAGATGCCCTCGAAGTGTGTGAGCTGCTTGAACAGCCGGAAGCGCTGCTCGATCTCCGCGCGCGTGAGCCGGACGAGCCTCTCCAGGCTGAACGCCTCCACGCAGAAGGAGGCGAGCGTGCTGCCCATGATCACCGCGCGCCGCAGCACGTCGTCGCCGACGCGCCCGCGCGGCAGCCCGGCCTCGCCGTGCGCGGCGGCCAGGTACCCCATGAAGCCGCCCGCGAACGTGTCGCCGGCCCCCGTCGGGTCGAACACCTCTTCGAGGGGGTAGGCGGGAGCGGCGAACGAGCCCTCCGCGCCGAACATCAGCACGCCGTGTTCGCCCTTCTTGACCACCAGCACCGACGGCCCCATGGCGCGGATGGCCCGCGCCGCCTTGACCATGTTCCACTCGCCCGACAGCTCGCGCGCCTCCGCGTCGTTGATCAGCAGCACGTCCACCCGCCGCAGCGTCTGGCGCAGGTCATCGGGGGTGCGCGCGATCCAGTAGTTCATGGTGTCGCAGACGACCAGGCGCGGGCCCTCGACCTGGTCGAGCACCTCGCGCTGCAGCGCGGGGTGGATGTTGCCGAGGAAGACGTGCTCGGAGCGGGCGTAGCGGGCGGGGATCCGCGGACGGAAGAACTCGAACACGTTGAGCTTCGTGAAGACCGTCTCGCGGGCGTTGAGGTCGTAGGAGTACTTCCCCGCCCAGTGGAAGGTCTCGCCCGCCGCCCGCTCCAGGCCGTCGAGGTCGATGGCCCGCCCCCGGAAGGCGGCCATCTCCTTCTCGCCGAAGTCTTCGCCCACCACCGCCACCAGGTTCACCGGCGCGAAGAAGGACGCGGCCACCGAGAAAAACGACGCGCTGCCGCCCAGCACGCGGTCCGCGGTGCCGAAGGGCGTCTCCACCGTGTCGTAGGCCACGCTGCCGACCACCAGGATGGCCATCAGCGCATGTATTTCCCGACGATCGGCGCCAGGTCGCGCTTGACGTCGGCGGGGACCAGCTCGGGGGCGGTGACCAGCGCGTGCTTCAGGGCCTGCGCGCACTCGCAGGCCCCGCGCGCGGGGGGCAGCCGGCGCAGGGCCGCGCGCAGCGCCGCCTTGGCGGTGGCCGTGTTCTTCACCAGGTTCGCGATGATCTGCTCGGCGGTCACCGAGGCGTGCGCCGGGTGCCAGCAGTCGTAGTCGGTGACCATGGCCAGCGTCGCGTAGCAGATCTCGGCCTCGCGCGCCAGCTTCGCTTCCTGCAGGTTGGTCATGCCGACCACGTCCATGCCCCAGGAGCGGTACAGCTCCGACTCCGCGCGCGTGGAGAACATCGGCCCCTCGATGCACACGTAGGCGCCGCCCCGGTGCACGGTGGCGCCCGCCTCGCGGCAGGCCTCCAAGGCGACCGCGGAGACGTCCGGGCAGAAGGGGTGCGCGAACGCCACGTGGGCGACCAGGCCGCGCCCGAAGAACGTCGAGCGCCGCTGGGTGGTGCGGTCCACGAACTGGTCCGGGATCACGATGTGCAGCGGCGCGTACTGTTCCTTCAGGGAGCCGACCGCGGACACGGAGAGGATGCGCTCGACGCCGAGGGTCTTCAGGGCGAAGACGTTGGCCGCGTAGTTCAGCTCGCCCGGCAGCAGGCGGTGGCCGCGGGCGTGCCGCGGCAGGAACGCCACCGCGCGCCCCTCCAGCCGGCCGAGCACGAGCGCGTCCGAAGGCGCGCCGAAGGGCGTCTGCACCTCGACCTCGCGGCGCTCCGTGAACCCGTCGATCTCGTAGAGGCCGCTGCCGCCGATGATCCCGATCTCGGCCTGGGACGTCATCAGGTCTGCTCTCCGCGCATCGTGGCCCCCTCTCCCGCTCGCCGCGCATCGTAGCCGATGCGCGCGCGGATCCGGGTTCGGTCTCGGCCGTCGGATTGGGCTTCGGCTTCGGGTACCGCGTCGGGTGCCGACACCGATACGGCTACGGACTTGGTCCGCGGCGCGCAGGGCGAGCCCGTGCCCGTGCCCGTACCCGTACCCGTACCCGTACCCGTACCCGTACGCGGTACCCGTACCCGAAACCGAAATCGAAACCGAAACCGAAACCGACACGATTCCCGTGCGTGGGGCTTATACTGCCGCGTCCCCCGTACGCCGGAGCCCGTCCGTGAACGTCCTGCTGCTCTCGATGCCGGACTCGTTCGAGCACATGGCGCCCGTCGCCATCCGCATGCCGAACGGCGCGCTGGGCTCCCTGGCCGGCAACCTGGACCCCCACCACCGGGTCGCGATCGCCGACCTGATCCTGGCGCAGAGGCGGGTGCGGGAGACGGTGACGCGCCTGGTGCGGGAGCGCGCGCCGGAGGTCGTCGGCCTGTCGGTGATGACGTTCCAGCGCACGACCGCGCTCCGCCTGGTGGGGCTCCTGCGCGCGCTGCGGCCGTCCGCGCGCGTGGTGGTCGGCGGCTACGACCCCAGCCTGGCGCGGGACGCCTACACCGGCCCCTCCACCGGCGTGGACTTCATCGTGCGCGGGGAGGGCGAGGCGACCCTCCGCGAGCTGCTGCGCGCGATGGAGCGAGGCGGCGGCTACGAGGGCATCCTCGGCCTCTCCTGGCGCGACGGCGGCGGCTTCCGCCACAACCCGGACCGCCCCGTGAACGCGCTCGCGCGCGGCGAGCTGCGGCTGCCCGACCGCGGCGCGCGCGTGCTCCGCGGCTACACCGTGCTGGGCCGGCCGGCGGACGTGATCGAGACCTCGCGCGGGTGCACCTTCGACTGCAGCTTCTGCTCGATCGTCGAGATGCGCGGGCGGAACTTCCACGCGTTTCCCCTGGCGCGCGTGCTCGACGACATCCGCGACGCGCGCGCGCGCGGCGCGCGGGCCATCTTCCTGGTGGACGACAACATCACGCTCGACGTGAAGCGCTTCGAGGCGCTCTGCCGCGCGATCGTGGAGGCCGGCCTGCACGACGTGGACTACACGGTGCAGGCGATGACCTCCGCGCTGGCGCAGCACGGCGAGACGCTGGCCCCGCTGATGCGGAAGGCGGGGTTCCGCTACGTGTTCCTCGGTATCGAGAACGTGCTCGACGAGGACCTCGGCTTCCTCCGCGCGCGGGGCAAGAACGCGCTGCGCGAGCGCGGGCGGCGGGCCGGCAACGCGACCTACGCCGCGGTCGAGCACGTGCGGCGCCACGGGATGTACGTGGTGGGCGGGCTGATCGTGGGCAACCCCGGCGACACGCGCGCCTCGGTGGAAGCCAACCTCGCCTTCGCCCGGGGGCACGTGGACTGGCCGTACATCCAGCACCCCACGCCCTATCCGGGCACGCCGATGACGCGCGACCTCGCCGCGCGCGGCCTGATCGTGCACGAGCGCGTCGAGGAGTACGACGGCACCACCGCCGTGGTGCGCACCGGCGCCCTCGCCGAGGACGAGGTGGAATTCCTGCGCTGGAAGGCGGAGCGCTGGATCAAGATGCGCCATTTCCCCGCCGCGCTGCGCCGCAGCCCGCTGTTCTGCCTGCGGCACGGGGCGGCCATGGTCCGGCACACGTTCCGCGGCATGCGCCTCGCGAGCTGGCTCGGCCTCGAGAGCGAGCGCGCGGCCTTCGCCCGCTACAAGGCGATCCGGGCGCGCGAGCGGGTGTACGTCTGAGACGGCGGGTCAGGGCCCGGGCGCGGCGCGCGGCAGCGCGGCGTCCGTGACCTCGCGGACGGCCGCCACCACCGCGTGCGGGTCCTCCTCGTAGATGTAGTGGCCGACCCCCGCCAGGCGCTGGACCACCAGCGTGGGCAGCGACTGCCGCAGCCGGGTGATCTCGGCCTCGTCCGGGCCGCCCCGGTGCGGCACCGCGCCCATGAGCAGGCGCACCGGGCAGCGCACGTCGCGCAGGCGGGGCGCGAGCGGCTCGGGCTCGCGCGCGTTGGCCATCCGGCGGTACCCGCGGAGCGCGGCGCCGAGGTCCTGGGCGGCGGCGCCCATGTAGCCGTCCACCACCTCGTCGGTGACCCAGCGCTTGTCGGCGGCGCCGCCGAGCAGCGTCGAGCGCACCTGCCGGCGGATGAGCCGCCGGCCTCCGAGCAGGCGGATCAGCGGCGCGAACGTGAGCGCGCGGCGGAAGCCCGCGGTCGCGGCCTGCTCCGGCGCGCCGCCTTCCATGGAGACGATCGCCGCCACGCGCTCCGGGTGGCGGGCGGCCAGGCGGAACGCGATCGCGGCGGCGGCGGAGTGCACCACGACCACCGGGCGCTCGGCGCCGAGCGCGGGCAGGAGGGCGGCGATGCGCGCGGCCTGCGCCGCCAGAGAGTAGTCGGCGCCCTCGGGACGGGCGGAGCCGCCGACGCCGAGCGGTTCGAGCGCGATGGCCCGGAAGCCGGCCGCGGCGAGCTCCGGGGCGAGCGTGCGGTAGCCGAAGGCCGAGCCGAACAGGCCGGGCAGCAGCAGCACGGGAGGGCCCTCGCCCAGGACCGCCACCCGCAGCGCGGCGTCGTCGGAGGCGGGCGGGGGCGGCACGGACAGCGGCGCCCTCGAAGACGGCACGCGCAGCACGCGCGCGGCCGGCGGGAAGCCGAACGATTCGGGAGCGGTCGCCGGCGGCGGCGCCGCCGCCGCGAGCGCGAGGAGGGCGAAGGGCGTCACGAGGGTTAAGGCTCGCGTGCCGCCTCCTTCAGCTCCAGCAGCACGCCCGCGCCGGCGCGCGGGTGCAGGAACGCCACCCGGGAGCCGCCCGCTCCCGGGCGCGGCCGCTCGTCGACCAGCTCCACGCCGGCGGCCTTGAGCTCGGCCAGCGCCTGCTCGATGTCCTCGACCAGCACGCACACGTGGTGCAGCCCCGAGCGCTTCTCGAGGAACCGCGCGATCACCGAGCCGGGGTCGGTCGGCTCCAGCAGCTCCAGGCGCGACTCCCCCACGGGCAGGAACGCGGCCCGCACCTTCTCCGTCGGCACCTCGTGCACCGACTCGACCTCGAAGCCGAGCGCGCGGTACGCGCGCAGCGCCTCCCCGAGGTCGCGCACCGCGATGCCGAGATGGTCCACCTTGAGCGCCTTCACGCGTTGCCCTCTCCCTTCCCGAGGCCCAGCCGGGCCAGCACCTCGTCCGCGGCCGAGAACGGGTCCACCTCGCGCGCGGCGAGCCGGTCCACGATCCGCGCCCGCTCGTCCGCGCCGAGCACCTTCTCCTCGACCCGCCGCCGGAGCCGCGCCTGCAGCGTGTCGTCGAACTGGCGCGCCAGGTGGTCGCGGCGCTTGCGGGCGAGGAGCCCGTCCTTTTCCGCCTGCGCGCGGAACGCCTCCACCGCCGCCAGCAGCTCGGCGACGCCCTGGTCCGCGGTGGCGACCGTGCGCACGATCGCCGGCCGGCCCGCCTCGGGGCCGGCCAGCGACAGCATGGACTCGATCTGCGTGACCAGGCGGTCCGCGCCTTCGCGGTCGGCCTTGTTCACCGCGAACACGTCCGCGATCTCCATGATGCCCGCCTTCAGCGCCTGCACCTCGTCGCCCAGCCCCGGCACCAGCACCACCACGCTCACGTCGGCGGTGCCCACGATGTCCACCTCGTCCTGCCCGACCCCGACCGTCTCCACCACGATCACGTCCTTGCCCGAGGCGGCGAGCACGGTCAGCACGTGCGCGGTAGCGGCGGCGAGCCCGCCGAGGTGGCCGCGCGTGGCCATCGAGCGGATGAACACGCCCGGGTCCACCGCGTGCTCCTGCATGCGGATGCGGTCCCCGAGGATGGCGCCGCCGCTGAAGGGCGAGGTGGGGTCCACGGCCACGATGCCGACCGTGCGGCCCTGCGCGCGCAGCCGCGCCGCGAGGCGGTCCACCAGCGTGGACTTGCCCGCGCCGGGCGGGCCGGTCACGCCGACCACCAGCGCGCGGCCCGCGTGGGGGAACAGCGCACGGAGCAGCGCCGGGGCCTCCGCGCCGCCGTCCTCGACGATGCTGATCGCGCGCGCCACCGCGCGCACGTCGCCCTGCAGGACGCCGGGCGCGAGCGCGGACGGAGGACGGTTCAGCGGACCATGCCTCTCAGCTCGAGCAGCGCGCGGGCGATCACCAGGCGCTGCACCTCGCTCGTCCCCTCGCCGATCGTGCCGAGCTTGGCGTCGCGCAGGTACCGCTCCACCGGGTACTCCTTGATGTAGCCGTAGCCGCCGTGGATCTGGATCGCCTCCAGCGCCGCCTGCACCGCGATCTCGCTCGCGAACAGCTTGGCCATCGAGGACTGCAGCGTGTGCTCCTGGCCCCCGTCGCGCAGGGCCGCGGCGCGCCAGGTCATCAGGCGCGCCGCCTCCACGTGCGTGGCCATGTCCGCGATCTTGAACTGGATGGCCTGGAACTCGGCGATCGCGTGGCCGAACTGCTTGCGCCCCTTCGCGTAGCGGATCGAGGCCTCCAGGCTGGCCTGCGCGATGCCCACCGAGAACGCGGCGATGCCGATACGGCCCCGGTCCAGGATGCGCAGGCTGTCCAGGAAGCCGTGGCCCTCCTGCCCGAGCAGGTTGGCGGCGGGAACCCGGCAGTCCTCGAAGACCAGCTCGGAGGTGTCGGAGCTGCGGACTCCGAGCTTGTCCTCCTTCTTGCCGGAGCGGAAGCCGCGCGTGCCGCGCTCCACCACGAAGGCGGAGATGCCCTTCTTGCCCTTCGTCCTGTCCGTCACGGCCATCACCACCGCGGTGTCGGCGACGCGCCCGTTCGTGATGAAGGTCTTGGACCCGTTCAGCACCCACTCGCCGCCGTCGCGCACCGCGGTGGTGCGCGTGCCGCCGGCGTCCGAGCCCGCGCTGTTCTCGGTGAGGCCCCAGCAGCCGATCTTCTCTCCGCGCGCGAGCGGCACCAGGTGCCTCTTCTTCTGCTCCTCGGTGCCGGCCAGGAAGATGTGGCCCGAGCACAGGCTGTTGTGCGCCGCCACCGAGAGCGCGACCCCCGCGTCCACGCGCGAGAGCTCCTCCATCACGACCGCGTAGTCGAGCGTGCTCAGGCCGGACCCGCCGTATTCGGGCGGCCACACCGCGCCCATCAGGCCCAGCTCGCCGAGCCTGGTGAAGACCTCGCGCGGAAAGTCCTGCTTCTCGTCCCACTCGCGCGCGTGCGGGCCGAGCTCGCTCTCCGCGAACTCGCGCACGGTCTTCCTCAGGAGCCGCTGCTCTTCGCTCAGGCTGAAATCCACGAGGACCCCCCTCCGATGATATCGGCTTTGACAGCGCGCGCGCGCGGCGCATAGGCTGCGAACGCGGTGAAGAAGGTCGCGCTCGTCCTGCTGTCGCTGGCCATCGGCCTGCTCGCCTACGCATGGTGGGGCCTGCCGGCGCGGGCGGATGTGCGTGCGCTCGCCCGCCAGGACCCCGGCCGCACCTCGGTGATGCGGCAGCGGGAGAACGAGGCGCGGCGCGCCGGGCGCACGCCGCGCACGGTGCAGTCCCGGGTGCCCATCGGCCGCATCTCCCGGCACCTCGTGCACGCGGTGCTGGCCTCCGAGGACCAGAAGTTCTTCGGGCACGAGGGCGTGGACTGGGACGCGATCAAGGAGTCCGTCGAGGCCAACCGGGCCCAGCGCCGCTTCGCGCGCGGCGGCAGCACGATCACGCAGCAGCTCGCCAAGAACCTGTTCTTCACCACGCACAAGAGCCTCGTGCGCAAGGCGCGCGAGCTGCTGGTCGCGCGCTGGCTCGAGGAGGACCTCAGCAAGCGGCGGATCCTCGAGCTGTACCTGAACGTGATCGAGTGGGGCAGCGG
>DATBIZ010000512.1:0-1805 GCA_036556645.1 Vicinamibacteria bacterium
TCGCCGGCCGAGCCGGTGGAGCCTTCCCTGTGGTCGCGGCTGCAGCGCATCGAGGCGGCGTTCCGCGCCGGCGACTCCGGGGCGCTTCGCGCCCTGCTGCCGGCCGAGGCGAAGGTGCGCGTGGACCTGCCCGGCTTCACCGACGGCCCACGGTCGTACGGGCCGGGCCAGCTCGAGGTGATCTTCCAGCAGGTGTTCGCCGCGAGCACGGACCGCGAGCTGACGTTCCGGGCCGACGACGTGAAGGCGCCGGGCGCCGGCACGGCGTTCGCGCGTGCGCGCTGGACACGGAAAGCCGCTTCCGGCGCCGCGGCCACCGACTTCGTGACCTTCACGCTGCGCGAGAACGGCGGGGACTGGCGCATCCACGAGATCCTCGGCTCGCGGTGACGTGCTGAGCCGCGCGGCGTCCGCGATCGCCCGCGGCGGGCACGCGATGCCGGTGCTGGCGGCGGTGCTGGTGGCCGCCGACGCGGCCGCGCCGTCGGCCTGGCCCTGGGGCCTCGTCCTCGCGGCGCTGCTCCTGGCCGCTGCGCGCCGCCGCGCGCCGCGCCCGCTGCTGATGCTGGCCGCCGCGGTCTTCCTCGTCGGCGCCGGCGCGCGCCTGCACGTCCGCCTGGAGGAGGCGCGCTGGCGCGCGCGCTCGAGCGGCCGCATCGCCGAGCGGCTCGCCCGCATCGAGGCCAGGCACCGGGCGATCGTGGGCCAGCTCCAGTCGCTCGCCCGGCGCGTCGCCGCGGAACCGTACGCGGCCGGCGCGCTCGCCGGCGACGAGGCCGCGCTCACCGCGCTCTTCCGCGCGCTCGAGACCGAGCGCGAGGCGATCGGCGACCGGCCGGCCCTGGCGCTGCATTCGCTCGACCCGCTGGTCACGGTGGCCTGGGCCGGGCGCATCGGCGATCCGGCCGTGTTCGACGGCCTCGTGGGCGGCACGCCCGACGTGTTCGTGCTCGAGGGCAGCGTGACCACGACGCTCGTCGGCCTGGTGCCGGTGCCCGCGGCCGGCGGCCGGCGCGGCTTCGCCACCGCGTCGCTGCCCGTGCAGGTGCGGCGCAACATCGGCAACCAGTACCTTCGCGACTTCGACCTGCTGGCCGGCGCGGACGGCGGCGTCGAGGTCCGTTACGTGGACGCACGCGAGCCCCCCGACGAAGCCGAGCCCTTCCCGCCGCTCGACCCCGCCCTGCTCGCGCGCGAAGCGCAGCTCCGCGCGCCCGACGGCGGGGCGCTGGCCGCGGTGCGCGTGACCGCCCCGTCGCTGCCCGAGGTCCGCCGCGAGGTCCGCGGCGTGTACGATCGCGCGCTCGCGCTGCTCCTCGCGGCCACGCTGGGCCTGTGGGCGGCGCGACGGGCGGGCGGCGCGCCTTTGGTCCGCTGGGTGGCGGCGGCGGTCGTTTTACGCGTGATCCTGCTCGCACTGGGCACGCCGCTCCCGGCGCAGGACTCCCCCCTCGTCTCCCCGGACGTGTACGCGTCCACGGTGCTCGGGCCGCTGCTGCGCAGCCCCCTGGACCTTTTCCTGACCGCGTTCTGCGCCGCGCTGGTCGCCGCGGCCGGCCTGCACGCGGCCTCCGCCCGTGACCGGGCCTGGTCCGACGCCCGCTTCGCGGCCCTTGCCCCCCTCGCGGTGGCGGCGGTGGCCGGCGTGCTCGCCCTGCTCGCCGACGCGGTCGCGAACTCGTCGCTGGAGCTGGAGGTGGTGCCGCTATGGCCGCGCAGCCTGCCCCGCTTCGTGATGCAGGCGGGCCTGCTCCTCCTGCTGGGTGCCGGCCTGTGCGCCGCCGCCGCGCTGCTCGCGCGCGCGG
>DATBIZ010000513.1:0-1732 GCA_036556645.1 Vicinamibacteria bacterium
CCACCTCGTCGGCGAACAGCACGTTGAAGCTGGTCAGGCTCCCGTAGCACCCCGTGATGTAGGACTGCAGGCGCACCTTGGCGTCCTCGGGCAGGTCCGAGGCGTTGACCTGCTGCTCGAGCGTGCGCAGCCGGTTCCTGATCATCACCACCTTGTTGAAGAAGGCGTCGATCGGCCACTTCTTCTCCTGCAGCCCCGGCTTGCCCGGCCGCAGCACCAGCTCGCCGCCGCGCCACTTCTCGGCCGGCGCCCCCGGCGTGAAGCCCAGCTCCTCGCGCAGCACCCGCCGCAGGCGCGCCTCGAGGTCGTCCGCGTCGTCGGGCCCCCTCGTGCTCATGCGTGGCTCCGTCCTTTCCCGCTCCACGGCGAGCCGTGGCGCCGGCGCGGCCTCGCCCTCGTCTCCGCCGCCCCGGTAGTTGTGCTCGCTGCCGCAGAACCCGCAGACGACGCGCAGGATGCGCCCGTCCGCGTCGACGGCCATGACCGTGTGCTCCCGCGTCAGCTTGCAGGCGCGACACAGGTCGGGCGTGGCCTCGCCGGCGCGGTGGCGTCTGGCGTCCATCAGGCGGACTGTAACAGCTTCGTCAGCGCAGGGCGGCCGTCGCCTCGGCCAGGCGGCGGCGGACCTCCGGGTCCGGCAGGGTCAGCCGGTGCATGAGGACCTCGGTGGTGCGGGCCGCCTCGAAGATCGCCCGCTTGCGGGCGCCGAGCGCCGCCTTCAGGGCGCGCAGCGCGCCGGGCGGCTTCTCGGCGATGCGCGCGGCCAGGTCGAGCGCCTTGGCCAGCACCCGCTCCCGCGGAAGCACGTAGTTGAACCCGCGGCCCTCGAACGAGGAGCCCTTGAGCAGCGCGCCCGTGAAGAGCATCTCGTGCGCGAGCGTGGGGCCCAGCACGTGCTCGAGCAGGCTCGTGGTGCCCATGCCCGGCGTGAACCCGTACTCCATGAAGTTGCAGCCGTAGCGGCTCTCGCGCGCGCCCAGGATCACGTCCGCGCAGAGCGCGAGCGCCAGCCCGCCGCCGATCGCGTGGCCTTCCATGGCCGCCACCAGCGGCACGGGCACGTCCAGCAGGACGCGCGGGAGGAGCAGGTCGTCGGGCGCCAGCTCGCCGCCGGCGAGGCCGGCGAGCACCTCGGGGCTCGCGCCGGTCGAGAAGTGCTCCGGGAGCCCGGCCAGGACGACCGCGCGGGCGTCCGTCCGCGCGCCGGCCTCGCGCAGCGCGTGCTCGAGGCCACGCACCATCGCCGGGGAGAGGGCGTTGCGTCCGGCCGCGTCCTGCATGTGGACCAGCGCGACGCCGTCCTGGACCGTGCACGCGATCGGCGCGCGGCTCATCGCCGCGCCAGCCACGGCACCTCGCCCTCGGCCACGAACCGCCGGATCGCGCCGCGGACCGCCGGGTCGTGAAGGCGCTCGGCCGTGGTCCGCGCGCCGAAGCCGGCCGCCGCCAGCGCCGGGGCGGCGATCAGCGCCTTCCAGGGACCGACCGCCTCCGCCGGCGGACGCGAGAGCGCGCGCGCCCAGACCGCGACCTGCCGCGCGGCGGCCGCGTCCTCGGCGACCGCGTCCGCCAGGCCGTACTCCAGCGCCTGCTCGGCGGTCCACGTCGCCGCGCCGAGCCCCCACGCGCGCAGGCGGGCCGCGGAGATCCGCTGCCGCAGGTAGGGCCCGATCACCGCCGGCAGCAGGCCGAAGAGCAGCTCGGTCAGCGCGAAGGTGGCGCGCGGGGCCGC
>DATBIZ010000514.1:0-4616 GCA_036556645.1 Vicinamibacteria bacterium
CCCCGCATGATAGGGTACGCCGCCCATGGCGCGCAGCCGTGCCGTGCTCGCCGCTCTCGCCGCGCTCGTCCTCCTCCTCGCCGCCTTCGCCGCCCTCGTCTCGTTCGACGCCTCCGCGCTGGGCCGCGCGGTGCTGGAGCGCGCGGCCGCGGCCACCGGGGCGAAGCTCACCGCGCGCCGCGTGCGCCTGCGCGTGCTGCGCGGGCTGAACCTCGAGGGCGTGCAGGGCGGCGCCGCGTTCACCGGCGGCCGCGCCACGATCGCGTGCGAGCGCCTCGTGCTCGACCACACGCTCTGGCGGCTCGCGCTGGGCGAGCTGGCCGTGGACCGCCTGGTGATCGAGCGGCCGCACCTGGTGCTCTCCGAGGCGCGCGTGGACGCCCCCGCCGCGCGGGTGCCGCCGTCCACCGCGGCGCTCGGCCGGCTCGCCCTGCGCGTCTCGCGGATCGACGTCGCGGACGGCACCGTCGAGCTCCGCGCGCTCGGTGAGGCGAAGCCGGTCGTGATGCGCGGCTTCGACCTGCGCCTGCGCGAGGTCGCGCTCGACCCGGCGCAGCCGGCCCTGGCCGGCCTGCGCGGCGCGGGCGAGGTGCGCGCCGCGGAGGTCGCGTTCCCGCGCAGCCGGGCGAGCGGCCTGCGCGGCGCGCTGCGGATCGCCGGAGGCCGTCTCAGCACGGGACCGGTGCGCTTCACCACGCCGCAGGGCCCGTTCGAGGCCACCGTGGACGCGCGGCTCGACCGCCTCCCGTTCACCTACACGCTGGCGCTGCGCGGCGACCCGCTCGACCTGGCCTCGCTGATGGCCGCGCCGCCGAAGGGCGGCGGCGCCACGGCCGCGCTCGCCCTCGACGCGTCGGGCGTGGGCAGCGAGGCGAAGGGCCTCCGCGGCCGCGGCACGCTGCGGCTGGCCGCGGGCGAGCTGCCCTCGACGCCGCTCTTGCGCGCGGTCGAGCGCGCGCTGGGCCGTACCCGGCTGGTGGGAGCGCGCTACGAGGCGACCGAGGCTCCCTTCCGCGTCGAGCAGGGCCGCGTCCTGCTCGACGACGTGCAGCTGCGCACCGAGCAGGTGGGGCTGGACGTGACCGGCTGGGCGAGCCTGGAGGGCCCGCTCGACCTCGCGCTGGCCGTGCATACCGCGCGCGAGGGGCTGACCGTGGCCGGGGTCGCCGGGGGAGCGCTCGACCTCATGACCGACGACCAGGGGCGGGTGGTGATTCCGCTGAAGGTCACCGGCACCCAGGCCGACCCGCGCGTGCGTCCCGACGCCGCCGCTTTCGCGGAGACCGCGCGGCGCAGCGGCGCGCGCAAGCTCCTCGACCGCGCCGGCCGCTCGCTGGGCGGCCTGTTCCGCGGCCAGGAACGCGAGCGATGAGCGACCACGGGTTCACGCGCCGCGAGGCCGCGTTCCTCCGCGGCCTGACGCCTCCGTGGCGCATCCAGCGCTTCCTGGACGCGACCGAATACGACGTGCGCGGGGAAGCGTGCCGCTCGCCGCGCCGCGTGCTGCGCGAGCGCAAGGCGCAGTGCATGGACGGGGCGCTCTTCGCGGCGGCGGCGTTGCGCGTGCAGGGCCGCCGCCCGCTGATCGTGGACCTGGAGAGCGTGTTCGACACCGACCACGTGCTGGCGGTGTTCCGCGAGGACGGCGGCTGGGGCGCGGTCGCGCGCTCGAACTTCTCCGGGCTGCGCTACCGCGAGCCGATCCACCGCACGATCCGCGACCTGGCGAAGAGCTACGTCGAGGCGTACTTCAACCTGCGGCGCGAGAAGACGCTGCGGCGCTACTCGCGGCCCGTGGACCTCTCCCGCTTCGACCGGCACGGCTGGATGACGGCCGACGAGGACCTCTGGTACGTCCCGGAATTCCTCGTCGGCGTTCGACACTACCGGCTGCTGACGCCGCGGCAGGAGGCGCGGCTCGCGCCGGTGGATGGCCGCACCTTCGCGGCCGGCCTCCTGGGCCGCGCGACCTGACTACTTCAGCGCGTCCTTCAGCGCCTTCAGCGCGCGGATCTTCACCAGCTTGCGCGCCGGCTTGGCCTTGAAGATCGTCGGCTGCTTGGTGAAGGGGTTGATGCCCTGGCGCGCCTTGGTGGCCGCCTTCTTCACCACCTTCAGCTTGGCCATGCCCGGCATCGTGAACGTGCCGCGGCGGGCCAGCTCCACGGCGGCCAGCGCCGCCAGCGCACCCATCACCTTGCCCACGTGCTGCCGGGGGATCCCGGTCGCGCCCGAGACCGCGTTGAGCACGCTGCTCTTGTTCTGGGCGACTACGTTCTTGAACGAGTAGGAGCCCTTCGTCGGGGTTGCCATGGCTGCCTCCATTGATGAGAACCGCGCGGCGTGAGCCGGGCGTGAAAGTCGATGTTACAGGCTCATCGGCCCGGCGAGGACCATTTTCTTCGGATAAACTGCCCCCTCCCGTGATCGAGACCGCGACTCGTACCCGACGCACGGCCGGGCTCGTGACCGCGGCGGCGCTTGCGGCCCTGGCCGCGGCGCCCGCAAGCGGCCCGGAGCTGCGCTTCAGCGTCCGCTTCGGGCCTGGACAGGCCACGGCTGCGCTCGACGGGCGGCTGCTGGTGCTGGTCTCGAACGACGCGAGCGCGGAGCCGCGCTTCCAGCTCAGCGACGGGCCCCGGACGCAGCAGGCGTTCGGCAGGGACGTGGACGGGATGAAGCCGGACCAGCCGGTGGTCCTCGACGGCGGCGCGTTCGGCTACCCGCTGGAGCGCATGGCGGACGTGCCACCCGGGACCTACGTGGTCCAGGCGCTCCTGCACCGTTACGAGACGTTCCGCCGCGCCGACGGCCACACGGTGAAGCTGCCGATGGACCGCGGCGAGGGCCAGCAGTGGAACCGCGCGCCGGGAAACCTGTACAGCACCCCGCGCCAGGTGCGGATCGACCCGCGCCGGGGCGGCACGGTCGAGATCACGCTCGACCAGGTGATCCCGCCGATCCCGCCCGCGCCGGAGACGAAATACGTCAAGCACGAGCGGATCCAGAGCGAGCGGCTCACCAGGTTCTGGGGCCGCCCGATGCACCTGGGCGCGCACGTGCTGCTGCCCGAGGGCTTCGACGACCACCCGCAGGCGCGCTACCCGCTCGTGATCTACCACGGCCACTTCGCGCACGATTTCGAGGGCTTCCGCGAGCAGCCGCCGGACCCCGGCCTCGCGCCCGACTACAGCGAGCGCTTCCGCTGGAAGGGGTACAACCGCACGCAGCAGGAGTACGCGCACGCGTTCTACAAGGAGTGGACCGGCCCCGGGTACCCGCGGATGATCGTGGTCGAGATCCAGCACGCGAACCCGTACTACGACGACAGCTACGCGGTGAACTCGGCGAACCTGGGGCCTTACGGCGACGCGATCACCCACGAGCTGATCCCCTACCTGGAGAAGAAGTACCGCGCGATCGGCGCCGGCTGGGCCCGCTTCCTGTACGGCGGGTCCACGGGAGGGTGGGAGGCGCTGGCCGCGCAGGTCTTCTATCCCGACGAGTACAACGGCTGCTGGGCGGCCTGTCCCGATCCGATCGACTTCCGCGCCTACACGGTCGTCAACCTCTACGAGGACCGCAACGCCTACTGGAGGGAGGGTCCCTGGCTGAAGGTGCCCCGGCCGGCCATGCGCGACGGGCTCGGGCACGTGAGCGCGACGCTCGAGCAGATGAACCGCTACGAGCTCGTGCTGGGGACGAAGGGCCGCTCCGGACAGCAGTGGGACATCTGGGAGGCGGTCTACTCGCCGGTGGGCGCCGACGGCTATCCGAAGCGGATCTGGGACAAGCGCACCGGGGTGATCGAGGCGGCGGTGGCCGCGCACTGGCGCGAGAACTACGACCTGGGCCACATCCTGCAGCGCGACTGGAGCCGCGGCCTGGGCCGCAAGCTCCGCGGCAAGATCCACCTCTACGTCGGCGACATGGACAACTACTACCTGAACAACGCGGTCTACCTGGTCGAGGAGTTCCTGAGGACGACGCGCGACCCGCACTACGACGGGGAGGTGGCCTACGGCGACCGCGCCGAGCACTGCTGGAACGGCGACCCCACGCGCCCCAACGCGGTCTCCCGCCTGCGCTACCACCAGATGTACGCGCCGAAGATCGTGGAGCGGATCCTGAAGTCGGCGCCGGCAGGCGGCGACGTCACCAGCTGGAGGTACTGAAGCGCCCGCCGTCCACCAGCTCCTCTCCGCGCTCTCCTACGGCGACGCGGTCGGCCACGACGCGCTGGCGCTGCAGTTGCACCTGCGCGCGGCCGGCTTCGACTCGGAGATCTTCGCCGAGCACGCCCACCCGCGCATGGCCTCGCGCTGCCGGCGGATCTGGGAGTACGCACAGGTGTCCTCCCCGCGCACCGTGTGCCTCTTCCACTTCTCGATCGGGAGCGCGGCGGCCCGCCTGATCCGCGCCGCGCCCGACCGGCTCGTCCTGCGCTATCACAACATCACGCCGCCGGAGTTCTTCGCGGACCACCTGCCGCACCTGGCCCGGCAGTGCCACCAGGGCCGGCGCGAGCTGCGCGCCTTCGCGCCGCGGACCGAGCTGGCGCTGGGCGTGAGCGAGTTCAACCGGCGCGAGCTGGAGCGGGCGGGCTTCGCGCGCAC
>DATBIZ010000515.1:0-4785 GCA_036556645.1 Vicinamibacteria bacterium
GGCTGGAGAAGGGCGAGCTGACCCTGGAGGAGTCGCTGGGGCTCTACGAGGAAGGCATCCGACTCTCGCGCCTGTGCCACGCCAAGCTCGAGGAGGCGGAGGGCCGGATCGAGCAGCTGGTCAAGGACGCGCGCGGCGACGCGGCCCTGGACGCGCAGGGCAAGCCCCGCACCAAGCCCTTCCCGCCGTGACCGCCGAGGCCCGCCTCGAGGCGGGGCGCCGGCGGGTGGAGGACGCGCTCTCGGCCGCGCTGCCCGACGAGGCGGCCTGGCCCGCCACCATCCACCGCGCCGTCCGCTACAGCCTGTTCGCGGGCGGCAAGCGCGTGCGGCCGCTGCTGGTGCTGGCCGCGGGCGAAGCGGTCGGGGCGGGGCCCGAGGACGTGATGCCGCTGGCGGTGGCGGTGGAGATGATCCACACGTATTCGCTGATCCACGACGACCTGCCCTGCATGGACGACGACGACCTGCGCCGCGGCAAGCCGACCTCGCACAAGGTCTTCGGCGAGGCGGTGGCGGTGCTGGCCGGCGACGCCCTGCTGACGCGGGCCTTCCACGTGATGGTGGACGCGCCGCCGGGCTGCGACAGCCTGCGCCTGCGCCGGCGCGTGCAGGCGGCGGCGATCCTCGGCGAGGCGGCGGGCACGCGCGGGCTGATCGGCGGGCAGGTGGAGGACCTCGAGAGCGAGGGGCGCACGGTCGGCGCGGACACGCTGGAGCGGCTGCACCGGGCGAAGACGGGCGCGCTGCTCGCCGCCTGCGTGCGCGGAGGCGCGGTGCTGGGCGGCGCCGACGCGCCCGACCTGCGCGCGCTCGAGGGCTACGCGGCCGCGATCGGCCTCGCCTTCCAGGTCGTGGACGACGTCCTCGACGCGACCGAAGACGCGGAGCGGCTGGGCAAGACCGCCGGCAAGGACGAGGCCGCGGCCAAGGCCACCTACGTGCGCGTGCACGGGCTCGAGGAGGCGAAGCGCATCGCGTCGCGCCTGCTGGCGGAGGCGGAGGCGGCGCTCGCGCCGCTGGGCGCGCGGGCCGAGCTGCTGCGCGAGCTGGCGCGCCTGATCGTGCGGCGGCGCGGTTGAGGGAGCGCCTGGACGTGAGCCTGGTGGAGCGCGGGCTGGCCGAATCGCGCGAGAAGGCGCAGGCGCTGGTGATGGCCGGCCGCGTGCGCGTGGACGGAAGGCCGGCGGCCAAGCCGGGGACGGCGGTGCCGGAGGGCGCGCGCGTCGAGGTGCTGCCGGGCGCCGAACACGTCGGCCGCGGCGCGCTCAAGCTGCAAGGCGCGCTCGACCTCCTGGGGGTGGACCCGAAGGGGCGCGTGGCGGTGGACGTGGGCGCCTCCACCGGCGGGTTCACCGAGGTCCTGCTCGCGCGCGGCGCGCGCCGCGTGTACGCGGTGGACGTCGGCCGCGGGCAGCTCCACGAGCGCCTGCGCCACGATCCGCGCGTGGTGGTGCGCGAGCGCGTGAACGCGCGCGCCCTCTCCGCCGCCGAGGTGCCGGAGCCCTGCGGCCTGGCCACCGTGGACGTCTCCTTCATCTCCGTGCTCAAGGTGCTGCCGGCGCTGCGCACGGTGCTGGAGCCCGACGCCGACGTGCTGGTGCTCGTGAAGCCGCAGTTCGAGGCCGGCCGCGGCCAGGTGGGCCGCGGCGGGCTGGTGAAGGACCCGGCGCTGCACGCGGAGGTGCTGGCCACGGTGGCCCGGCGCGCCGCCGACGAGCTGGGCTACGCGATAGTGGGGGCCTGCCCCTCCCCGATCACGGGGACGGAAGGCAACCGCGAGTTCTTCCTGCACCTGCGCCCGGCCGGGCCGGGCCTGCTCGCGGACGAACGGGAGGCGGCGATGCGAAGCGTGGCGCGGGCGTGAGCACGGTCGGCGTGGTGGCTCGTCCCGATCCCGCCGGCCGGGCCCAGCCGGCGGTGCGCGAGCTGGTCGAATGGCTGCGCCGCCGGAAGCTCGAGACCCTGCTCGAGGAGCGCACGGCGGCGCTGGTGGACGACGCGCCGCGCGACGGGCTCGCGGTGGCGCCGGGACGGGAGGTGGCCGCGCGCGCCGACGTGCTGGTGGTGCTCGGCGGCGACGGCACGCTGCTGTCGGCGAGCCACTTCGTCGAGAAGCCGGTGCCGGTGCTCGGCGTGAACTTCGGCAGCCTCGGCTTCCTGACCGAGATCACGATGCCCGAGCTGTTCCCCGCGCTGGAGGGGGTGCTGCGCGGCGACTACCGGGCCGAGGAGCGGCGCATGCTCCGCGCGCGCGTGGTGCGCCAGGACGAGCCCGAGGTGGTGGGCGACGTGCTCAACGACGTGGTGGTCACGAAGGCGGCCCTCTCGCGGATCATCGAGCTGGAGGTCACGGTGGACGGCCTGTTCGTGACCTCGTTCCGCGCGGACGGGCTCATCGTCTCCTCGCCGACCGGGTCCACCGCCTACAACCTGGCGGCGGGCGGCCCCATCCTCCACCCGGGCCTCGCGGCCATGGTCATGACGCCGATCTGCCCCCACATGCTCAGCAACCGCCCGCTGGTGATCGGCGACGAGTCGGTGGTCGAGGTGCGCCTGCGGGCCGCGCGCGAGGGCGAGGTCCACATCACCTTCGACGGCCAGCGCGGTTTTCCCCTCGACCGCACCGACGTGGTGACGGTCACCCGGAGCCCGCGCACGCTGCGCCTGGTCAAGGCGCCCGACCGCGACTACTACGAGGTGCTGCGCAGCAAGCTGAAGTGGGGCGAGAGCACCGCGCGGCGGACCTGACGCCCGTGCCCGCTCAGCGCGGGACGCGGCGATAGACGACGGCCCACTTCTCCACCCAGGCGCCGCCCTCGAGCCGCTCCTGCCCCACCCGGAACGAGTCCGCGTCGAGCCGCTTCCAGCTCGTCCGCGACGTCGGCGGCGCGCCGGGGTCCTGGCGGCTCGGCTGCGGAAAGTGCACCCGCTCCCCCTCGAACGCCGCCTCCGCCGGGCCGAAGCTGCCGTCGCTGCCCCAGGTCCAGAGCGCGATCCTCCCGGCCGCCGCGTCCCAGGCCAGGAGGCCCTCGCCGCGGAACCCGGCCGGATGCCGAGTGACCGGACCCGGCGCGTCGCCGCCCGCGGCCGGCGCGATCGTGATCGTGCCGAACAGGAACCGGCCGAGGCGCTCCTCGTAGCACTGGGTGTCGGTGGTCCTGCCGTCGGGCAGCGTGGTGCGCCAGCACGCCCCGGCGAGCTGGCGGAGCCACCCGAAGGGCGCCATCGGGTCGGCCGCCGGCTCGGCGGCGGCCAGGGCGGCGGCGAGCGCCGCGGTCGCGAGCACGGTCATGGTCTCCCCTCCACCTCTCCGTTACGCGCCGCGTCCCTCGTCCTTTGCCCCACCACCACGTGTTCGGGCTCGGTCGGGGGAACCAGCGCCACCGACTCGAGCCACACCTCGCCGCCGCCGGTGCCGACGGTGACCGTGAGGTCCGAGCCGCCCGAGGTCGCGTACTCGTAGGGGTGCGCCAGCGCGAACCTTCCGTGGACGGGGTACGGCCGCCAGCGCGTGCCCGTGGACCAGAAGCTGCGCTCGCCCACGTAGACGAGCCCCTGGCCCCGGCCGCGGAGGCGCAGCTCCAGGCGGCGCGCGCGCGCCCGCGGCGTCGCGCGCAGGAACACGCCGTCCCAGCGCGCGCGCAAACGCACGCCGCCCGGCTCCACCCGCGCCGCGCGCTCGAGGTGGACGTCGCCGAGCGTCTCGTCCGCGCCGGTCACCGTCGGCATCTCGCGCTCGAACCGCACGCGCGAGCCGCGCGGGCCGAACGCGACCAGCGGGTGCTCGCGGACCGTCGCGCGCCCGTCCGCGAGGCGAGGCGCGGCGAGGATGACCACCCGGCGCCGCGCATGGAACGGGAGGGGGCTGCGCGCGACGTCCCAGAGCGACGCGCGCAGGTCCGCGCCCGCGGGCTGGTGGAGCCGCTCCCACCGGTAGTCGTAGGCGAAGGCGCCCAGCGCCTGCACCGCCACCGAGAGCGCGGCCAGCGCCGCGCCGAGCCGCGGCACCGCGTCCAGGCCTTCGGGCAGGAACAGGAACAGGAACGGCAGCGCGTCGGTCATCAGCCGCGGCCCCCAGGACCGGCCGCCGTGCCATTCGCCCCACAGGCCCATCAGCGCCCAGTGCGCCGCCACCGCCGCCAGCAGGGTGAGCGGCAGCCAGCGCTCGCCGCCGCGCACCGCGCGCGCGATGCCGGCCAGCGCGACCAGCGCCACCGGCGTGAACACGAACAGCCCCTTGGCGGGTGAGACCAGCAGGCCCAGGTGGCCCGGTCCCCAGCCGGCGTCGAAGCGCGCCAGGGCGCCCGCGAAGCCGTGCGCGAGCGGCGAGCCGAAGTACGCGGCGTTGTAGGCCAGCAGCAGCGCGACCGGCGCGGCGGCCCACGCGAGCAGGGCCGGGATCCGTCGCGGCCAGCGCAGGGCCGTGGCCACCGCGATCACGAGCGCCAGCGCCACGTCCGCGGGCCGCGCGGCCACCGCCAGGGCGAGCGGCAGCCCGGCCCGGCCGGCCCACACCGGCTCGTGCTCCGCGCGCACGAGGCACACGAGCGCGAGCGACAGGAGCAGCAGCGCGGCCGGGTGCTGCCAGAGGGCCTGGCTCGTGGACCAGACGGTGGTGCCCAGCGCGAACACGAGCGCGGCGATGGCGGCGTCGTTGCGCGGGCGCCTGAGGCCGACGGCCATGAACAGCGCACCGGCCGCCAGGCCCGCGGACAAGGAGGCCGCCACCTTGCCGGCGAGCGCGGCCCCGTTCTCGTCGAGCGCGAAAACGGTCCGGGCCGCG
>DATBIZ010000516.1:0-2065 GCA_036556645.1 Vicinamibacteria bacterium
GCTCGGTGGCCAGCGCCTCGGTGAACGAGAGCACGAACACCTTGCTCGCGGCGTAGACGGCCAGGAACGGCACCGGCTGCAGCGCCGAGGTGGACACCACGTTGATCAGCGCGCCCTTCCCCCGCGCGACCATGGGCGGCACGAAGCGGCGCGTCAGGTCCACCACCGCGCGGACGTTCAGGTCGATCATCGCGGCCAGGCGCTCCTCCGGCTGCTCCACGAAACGGCCGGTGTGCCCCACCCCCGCGTTGTTGACCAGCAGGTCCACCGCGATCCCGCGCTCGGCCAGCGCGCGCTGCAGGCGCTCGCCGGCGGCAGGCTGCGCGAGGTCGAGCGGGACCGCGAGCGCGGCGGCGTCGCCGCCCAGCTCCGCGGCCAGCGCGGCCAGGCGGTCCGCGCGCCGGGCCACCAGCACCACCGGCCGGCCGCGGGCGCGCAGCGCGCGGGCGAAGGCCATGCCGATGCCGCTCGACGCGCCGGTCACCAGCGCGCGATGGCCGCCGTCGCGGCCCGCGCCCGCCTCTTCAGCGGGCGGCGACGTGCTCCTCCGCGACGGGGTGGCCGGGAGGGGCCGCCGCGGTGGCCGGGCGCTTCATGACCGCGCGCAGCGTCTGCGGCGCGCGCCAGTTGTCGAACAGCGCCACCCGCTGCACGCAGTTGATCGTGCAGTAGGGCGCGCAGGGCTTCTTCGTGTCGTATTCGCGGCGGACGTCGGCGCGGGTGTATTCGCGCAGCGGCACGCCGGGGACGCCCCGCCACTGCGAGCAGTAGCTGACCAGCCCGTCCTCGTCCACGTAGAGGTAGCGCGAGCCGGCGCGGCAGCTCCACCGGTTGGGCAGCCCGCGCGCGAGGTTGTCCTGGAAGATCGCGTTCACGCGCGCGTCGCCCTTGCTGCCCAGCCGCTTCAGCTCCTCGTACACCGCCATCTCGCGGTCGCCCAGCCGCCGGAGCTGGCCGCGCCCGTCGTGCAGGATCCCGATGGAGCTGGTGAAGCCCAGGGCGCGCGCGCGCCGCGCGATCACCAGCGCGTCCTCGGGGTTCTTGATCCCCGCCCCCACCACCGAGTTGATGTTGACCCCGAACTCCGCGTGCTCGGCCAGCCAGCGCAGCTTGGGCTCGAGCAGGCGCAGGCTCTTCATCGAGATCTCGTCCGGCTCCAGGTTGTCGATGCTGATCTGCAGGTAGTCGAGGCCGGCGTGGTTGAGCGCGCGGATGCGGTCGGGCGAGAGCAGGTACCCGTTGGTGATCAGCGAGGCGATGATGCCGCGCTCGCGCATGCGAGCGACCAGCGCTTCCAGCTCCGGGTGCAGCAGCGGCTCGCCCCCCGACACCGTGATCATCGCGGTGCCGAGGCTCCCGAGGAGATCGACGCGCTCGAGCATCTCCGGCGTGGGCACCGGCTTCGAGACCGCGTCGTACTCGTTGCAGTACGCGCAGGCGAGGTTGCACCGGCGCATCGGGATCAGGTGCACGAGCAGCGGGTGATCCCGCCGCAGCAGGCCGCGCGCGAGCTGCGCGGCGACCCGGGCGGAACGTGACGCCCGCTTGAACACTGTGGTCCTCAGTTCCCCTCCCCTGCCGGCCGGAAGTCGCGGATGATAGCAGAGCCGCCCCCGCGGCGCGCGGCCCCGGCGACCAGTCTACCGCGGGCGCAGGGGGGTGGGCAGCGCGAGGGCCATCGTCGCAGTGGCCATCGGCCCGAGCGATCCCCCCGCGATGACGTTGACGCTGCGCGGCGCGCTCCGCTACACTCCCCAGCTTTTACTCGCCGCCGAAGGAGCCCATGGGACTGTTCGCGAAGATCGTGGAGCGCGTCTCCGACCATCCGGTGCTGTTCATCTTCATCCGCGGGATCCTGGAGAACGACTTCAAGGCGATCCGCGGCGTGATCCGGCGCGAGCTGCGGCCGGGCAAGGGCCTGCGCTCGCTCGACCTCGGCTGCGGCCCGGGCGCGTTCGCGGACGTCTTCCTCGGCGACGACTACTACGGCGTGGACATGAACGCGCGCTACATCGACCACGCGCAGCGCACGCGCAAGGGCACCTTCCTGGTGGGCGACGCGCGC
>DATBIZ010000517.1:0-5346 GCA_036556645.1 Vicinamibacteria bacterium
CGCCCGCCGGCCACGCCTCCTGCCGGCCGGTCGGCCAGCGCACGACGATCTCCCTGGGGCGCGCCGCTCCCAGCCCGACGTGCACGCGCGGGTCGCCGGCGGTGAGGTAGCTGCCGTCGGTGCGCGCGCGCCGCCAGAGCGTCGGCGCCCCGGCGCGCACGACGCCGACGCGCGCGCCGAGCCCGTCGCGGTTGTCCACCGTGCCGCGCAGGCGCACCTGCAGGAAGCCGCCGCGGCGCGGGGCGGCGTTGAGCAGCAGCCGCGCCGGCCCGTTGTTGTTGGTCAGCAGCAGGTCGAGGTCGCCGTCGTTGTCCACGTCGCCGGCGGCCGCGCCCCGGCTCACCTCGGCGCGCGTGAGCCCCAGCCGCGCGCTGGCCTCCTCGAACGGCGCCGTCCCGGGGTGGTGGAAGAGCTGGCTCGTCTCCTGGAACGGGTAGGGCCGCCCGCGCAGGGCTTCCACGACGGTGACCGCGCCGTTGGCCACGAAGAGGTCGAGCCAGCCGTCGTGGTCGTAGTCGAAGAAGGCCGTCCCGAAGCCGGTGTGCGTCGCACTGGGTGCGCCGAGGCCCCAGGCATCGGTGGCGTCGTGGAAGAGCGCCTGGCCCTGGTTCACGTAGAGCGTGCTGGTCTCGCGCGGCAGGTTCGTGACGAACAGGTCCTCGTCGCCGTCGCCGTCGAAGTCGTCCGCGGCCACGCCCATGCTCCCCTCCGGAAGCCCCTCGGCGTTGTAGGCGGTGCCGGAGAGCAGGCCCCGGTCCTCGAACGTCCCGTCGCGCCGGTTCATCCAGAGCTGGTTCGCGGCACCGTCGTTGGCGACGTACAGGTCCAGCCAGCCGTCGTCGTCGAAGTCACCGGCCACCACGCCGAGGCCGGGGCCGTCGGCGCGGGTGATGCCGGCCGCGTCGCCGACGTCCTGGAAGCGCCCGCCGCCCTCGTTGCGGAAGAGGCGGTCCGGCACGGGGCGGTAGAGCGACGGCGTGCAGTAGTCGCGCGCGCCCACCGCGTCGAGGCAGCGCTTGTTCCCGGCCACCGTGAAGTCGAGGTAGTTGGCCACGAACAGGTCGAGGTCGCCGTCGCGGTCGTAGTCGAGGAACGAGGCGCTGGTGCTCCAGCGGTCCTCGCCCACGCCGGCCTCCGCGGTCACGTCGCGGAAGCGGCCGCTGCCCTCGTTGCGGAAGAGCGCGTTGGGCCCGAACGCGGTCACGTACAGGTCGGGATCGCCGTCGTTGTCGTAGTCCCCCACCGCGGCCCCCATGCCCGCGGTCTTCTGCCCGACCCCGGAACCCTCGGTGACGTCCACGAAGCGCGGACCGCCCGGGCCCAGGTCGTTGCGGAAGAGGCGGTGCCCGGACCCCGTCGCTCCGCCCGGGCCGAGCGGGACGCCCTGCACGAGGAACACGTCGAGGTCGCCGTCGCCGTCGAAGTCGAGCAGCGCGCCCCCCGCGCCCATGATCTCGGGCATGTAGTACTCGCCGCTGGCGCCGGCGGCGTGCGCGAAGCGCAACCCGGACGCCGCGGCGACGTCCGCGAACAACGGCGAGGACGGCGGCGCGGGCAGGGCGACGGCCGTCCCCACCAGCGACGCGGCGCAGACGAGCGGCGCGGGCTTCATCGCGGGGGCACCGGCGCCTCCAACCCGCGGAGGTCGCGCTCGATCGCCGCGGCCAGCTCGGGCTGTCCCCGCGCCAGGGCCCGCTCCCGAGCCTCTCGCGCGTACGCGAGCGCCTTCTCCCGCTCCCCGGCCCGCACCAGCGCGGCCGCCAGCGCGAACAGGTATCGCGGCGTGTCGGCGTCGTCGGGGGTGAGGATCCGCTCGAACTCCACGGCCGCCTCGCGCGGGCGACCCAGGGCCACCAGCACGCGGCCGAGGTGGAACCGCGCCTCGCGATAGCCGGCCTGGTTGGCCACGGCCTGGCGATAATGGCGCTCCGCGTCGTCACGCCGGCCCTCGGCCTCGAGCAGCAGGCCCAGGTTGTGGTGCGCCTGTGCGTAGCGGGGGCTGATCTCGAGCGCGCGGCGGAACGCCGCGGCGGCCTCGGCAGGGCGGCCCTGCGTGCCGAGGAGCACCCCGTAGTCGTAGTGCGCCTCGGCCAGGCCCGGGGCGAGCGCGACCGCGGCCCGGTAGTGTCTCTCGGCGTCCTCCCCGCGATTCAGCCGGCCGTAGAGCGAGATCAGGTTCGCGTGGGCCTGTGCCATCCGCGGGTCGGCCGCCACCGCGCGCTCGTGCTCGCGCACGGCGCCTTCGAGGTCGCCGTCGCGCGCGAGGCGCAGGCCGAGCGCGAGGTGCGCGCCGGCGCCGGTCTTCAGCCCCCGCACGCGGTCGAGCAGCGGGTCCTGGAGAGCGGGCTCCTCGAGCCGGTGCTTCTCGAACAGCGCCAGGTGCCGCCGCGCCTCCTCGGCCTTGCCGAGGTCGCGGTACACGAGGGCGAGCGCGTAGTGCGCGGCGCCGTAGGCCTCGAAGCGCGCGGTCGCGTCGCGAAAGTGCCCAGCCGCGGCCTGGCGGTCCCCGCGCGCCGCCGCCACGCGGCCCAGGCCGTAATGGAGCTGCGGGAGCTGCGGCCGGTCGCCGGCGAGCGTCCCGTATTGCGCGGCCGCGCCGTCGAGGTCGCGCGCGGCCAGGAGCGCCTCCGCCAGCCGTGCCCGCGCCGCGACCGATCCCGGCTCCAGCCCGACCGCCGCGCGCAGCGACCCGATCGCGTCGGCGCTGCGCCCGAGGCGCGCCTGGACGACCCCGGCCAGGTACGCCCACTCGAACGCGCCGGGATCGAGCGCGCGCGCGCGGTCGTAGGCGGCCTCGGCATGCCGCGCCTGGTCGTAGGCGTGCAGCAGCATGCCGAGCTCGCCCGCGGCGGGCGCGCTCGCCGGCTCCCGCTCGGCGCGGCGGTATGCGCCCGCCACGCGCTCGCGCACCGCCTCGGGCAGCTCGGCCAGCGGCACCACGGGCAGCTCGGGCAGGCCGAGCGCGGCGAGCAGGAGCAGGGCGGCCGGCGCCATGGGTCCTATCGCAGCAGCAGGTCGGCCATGGCGCGGATCCGCGAGGCGTCGGTCAGCTCGAGGACGAAGTCGTCCGGCTCGGACGGCGAGCGGAAGGCCACGAGCGGGTTGCGGTACTGCATCGCGCTGCGCACCGGGCCGGTGCCGCGGACGTGCACCTCGCGCACGCCGGTCTTCTCGACGAAGGCGCGGAGGTTCGTCTCGTCGAGGCCGCAGCCCGGGAGGATCCCGATGCGGTCCCCGGCCCGCTGCACGAGGCGCTCGATCAGGTCCGCGCCCTCCGGCGCCGTCGGTGCCTGGCCCGAGGTCAACACGCGGTCCGCCCCGGCCTCGATCAGCGCTTCGAGCGCCTCGTCGGGGTCACGAGCCACGTCGAACGCGCGATGGAAGGTCACCGCCAGCGGGCGCGCCGCCTGCACCAGCGCGCGGGTGCGCGGAACGTCCACTCGCCCGTCGGGCGTGAGCAGGCCGAACACGACCCCGTCCGCGCCGAGCCGCTTGGCGTGCGCGACGTCGCGCCGCATCAGCTCGAACTCGACGTCCGAGTAGAGGAACTCGCCGCCGCGCGGCCGGATCATCACGAACACCGGGATCGAGAGCCGCTCCTTGCACAGCTCGATCGTGCCGGCGCTGGGCGTGGTGCCGCCCTCGACCAGGTTGTCGCAGAGCTCGATCCGCCGCGCTCCGCCGGCCTCCGCGGCGAGGGCCGAGGGCACCGAGTCGAGGCAGGCTTCGATGAGGATGCGCGCGGGAGCCACGGGTGACGTCCGGAGTATATCGGGGCGGGCGCGCTCCTGTAGACTGCCCGCACCCAGGGAGGCCGATCCATGAGGCGCGCCGCGCTCGGGCTGGGCGTATCCGTCGTGCTGCTGCCGCTCGCTTCGGCGGCGGGAGAACCGTGGCCCTTTCCCTGGCCCGAGAGCCGGATCGCCCGCTACAGCGCGCGGCGCGCCACGGCCCCGATCGTCCTGGACGGGCGCCTGGACGAGGCCGACTGGAAGGCCGCCGAGAAGTCGCCCCGCTTCACCGACCTCGTCCGTGGCCAGCGGGCCATCCACGACACGCGGGCCGCCGTCCTCTGGGACGACGTGAACCTGTACGTCGGCTACTGGGTCGAGGAGCCGTTCGTCGAGGGCACCTTCACCGAGCGCGATTCGCTGATCTACAAGGACAACGACGTGGAGCTGTTCATCGCCGGAAAGGACGCGTACTACGAGTTCGAGATCAACTCGCTGGGGACGATCTACGAGGTCTTCTTCATCTGGGAGCAGGCCTACGAAAGCGCCGGGTACGCCGTGGTCCCGGAGTTCGCGCGCGGCAAGGAAGGCGTGCGGCCCTTCCGCGGGGTCGGGTTCAAGAACCATCCGCGCGGGCCGCGGATCGGCTACTGGAACTGGGACCTGCCCGGGCTCCAGACCGCCGTGCACGTGGACGGGACGGTCAACCACAACGCGGACCGTGACCGCGGCTGGACGGTCGAGCTGGTGATCCCCTGGACGGGCCTCGCGCACCTCGCCCGGCCCGACGGCCGGTCGCTGCCTCCGAAGGACGGCGACGTGTGGCGCATGGACTTCTCGCGCTTCAACCAGTACAAGGAGGCCCCGCCCGCCGAGGACCCGGGCGGCTGGGCGTGGAGCCCGCACGGGGTGTGGGATTCCCACGTCCCCGAGGTGTTTCCCTACGTCCGGTTCTCCACGCGGCCGGTGGGCGCTCCGGCGGGCTCGAGCCGCTGACCGTGCCGCGCCCGCTGGCCCCCGCAGGCGTCAGGGCGGCGTGATCCGGAATTCGGTCTCGGTTTCACGCTGCTCCTCCTCCCGCCTCCGTCGGAGCTGCTGCGAGCGTTCGAGGGCCCGGGCGGCGCGCTCCGGTTCGCCGATCGCCTGGTAGGCGCCGGCGAGCTGGTAATGCAGCGAGCCGTCCTCGTCCGTCTCCGCCGCGGCCAGGAGGTGCGGGATCGCCTCCGCGGCCTTGCCCGTCTGCGCCAGCGCGGCGCCCAGGGCGGCGCGCGCCGGCAGCAGGTTCGGATCGGCGCGCACCGCCTTGGCCAGCGGCACCGACGCACCCGCCGCGTCCTGTTGCTGCAGCAGGGTGCTCCCCAGCCAGAAGGCCAGCTCGGCTGAGTCCGGCTCCGCGCGCAGGAGCAGTTCGAAGAGCGGGCGCGCACCGGCGAAGTCTCCCGCCGCGTACCGCGCGCGCGCGAGCGCCCGGCGGAGGCGAGGCTCGCCCGGCCAGGAGTCGAGCGCCTTGGCGAGCGCCTCTGCCGACTCACGCGGACGGCCCTGGGCCAGCAGGGTGTCGCTCCGCACGAGGACGGCCTCGATCGAGGGCGGCAGCCGGTCGAGCTGCGAGAAC
>DATBIZ010000518.1:0-7515 GCA_036556645.1 Vicinamibacteria bacterium
CGTACGAGGACCGCGCGGCGGCGGCCGGGCTTGGCGGCCAGCTCGGCGGCATCAACCTGGTGCAGACCGACTACGACAACGACGGGTGGCTCGACCTGTTCGTGATGCGCGGCGGCTGGCAGTCGCCGATGCGCAACTCGCTCCTGCGGAACGGCCGGGACGGCACCTTCACCGACGTCACGGAGAAGGCCGGCCTGATGAAGACGGTGCATCGCACGCACTCGGCGGCCTGGGCCGACTTCGACGGCGACGGCTGGCTCGACGTGTTCGTCGGCCACGAAGAGACGCCGGCCGCGCTCTTCCGCAACCAGGGCGACGGCACCTTCGTGGACGTGGCGCGCGCGGCGGGCGTGGCGCGCTCCTCGTTCATCAAGGGCGCGGCGTGGGGCGATTACGACGGCGACGGCGCCCCGGACCTCTACGTGTCGAACTTCGCGGGCCCGAACTTCCTCTACCGCAACCGCGGCGACGGCACGTTCGAGGAGAAGGCGTCGGCCCTCGGAGTGGACAAGCCGGTGATGAGCTTCCCGGCCTGGTTCTGGGACTACGACGAGGACGGCCGCCTCGATCTGTTCGTCGCGAGCTTCGTGCCGTCGGTGACCGAGGTGGCGCGCGGCTATCTGGGCCTGCCCGCGCAGGCCGAGAGCATGAGGCTCTACCGGAACACCGGCGGCGCATTCGCGGACGTCACGCGCGCGGCCGGCCTGGAGCGGGTGGTGCCGGCGATGGGCGCCAACTTCGGCGACCTCGACGAGGACGGCTTCCTGGACTTCTACCTCGGCACCGGGGCGCCGTCCTACGCCGCGCTGGTGCCGAACGTGATGTTCCGCAACCGCGGCGACGGCACGTTCGTGGACGTCACCACCGCCACCGGGACCGGCCACCTCCAGAAGGGCCACGGCGTGGCGTTCGCCGACCTCGACGACGACGGCGACCAGGACGTCTACGCGAACATCGGCGGCTTCGTGCCCGGCGACGCGTACCACAAGGCGCTCTTCCGCAACCCCGGGCACGGCCACCGCTGGCTGCGCGTGAAGCTGATCGGGACCAGGGCGAACCGCGGGGCGATCGGCGCGAAGCTGGCCGTCACCGTGGTCGGCGAGGACGGCCGCGAGCGGGTGCGCCACCGCGAGGTCGGCAGCGGCGGCAGCTTCGGCGCCTCGCCGCTCGAGCAGCACGTCGGCCTCGGCCGTGCCGCACGCGTGAAGTCGCTGGAGGTGGAGTGGCCGGGCCGCCGCCTCCGGCAATCGTTCCGGGACGTGCCGCTCGACGCACGGATCGTGGTGCGCGAGGGCGCGGCGAGGGTCGAGCGGCTCAGCGCGCCGGCGAAGCCGACGTCGCCCGCGTCCCGGCCGCGATCGTGAACGTCTCGCGCACCTCGCGCTCGAGGCCGGTCAGCTCGTCGCGGATGGTCAGGACCAGCTCGTAGTCCCCGGCGCGCGCGCCCTCGAGCGGCAGCCAGAGGAGCTGGGAGATCCGGCCCAGCGAGGTGGGGGAGAGCAGCAGCGGGCCGCCGCGCTCGCGCGGCACGCCCTCGGAGTCGCGGAGCACGTAGCTGGCGCGCACGTGGGGCAGGCCCGTCGCCTTGTCCTTCTCCGCGCCGTACACGTCGAACTGGCAGTAGAGCCGCCCCTCGGGCGCGAACACGCGCCGGACGATCAGCACCGGCGTGGGCACCCGCTCGCCCTCGCGCTGCCGCACGCTGTCGGTGAGCACCGGGGTGGACACGCGCAGCTCCGACAGCGGCGGCACGTCGAACTCGTAGGTGAGCGAGCCGAGCCGGCGGCTGTTGCCGTCCCGCACGACGATCTTCGCCTGGTAGGCGCCGGGCGCCAGCTCGAACTCCTGCACCACGGGATACCAGCTCTGGCGCACGCGCGCGAGCGAGGCGGGCTGGAAGGCCATCTCCAGCTTCTGGTCGCGGCGCACGTATTCGCCGCTCTCGCGGTGCTGCGCGACCATCAGCACGTCGAGCGTGTCGGCGTGCCGGCCGTCCTTCTCCACGAAGTCGAGGTTGGCCGCGTCCACCTCGGCCGCCAGCAGCGTGCGCGCACGGCCGAGCACGGTCTCGTCGAGCACGAAGGCGGTCATGCGCACCTTCACGTCGCCGACCGGGAACGGGGAATCGAGCGCCTGCTGGAGGTCGCGGTCGAGCGCGGCCTTGTCGGTCGGCTTCGGCGTCTCGCCGGCGCCGGACGCGCTTTCCGCCGCCGCGGCCGCCGGCGTGCCCGCCGGCGCGGACGCCGTGGTGGTGGGGGGAGCCGCGTCGTTCGGCGCGTAGTAGCCCTTGCGCGCGCGCACGACCAGGCCCTTGCCCCGCACCTTCACCTCGATCCGGCGGAAGCGCCCGTCGCGCGGCCCTGGCGGCGGGGTATAGCCGATCAGGTAGTAGCTCTCCGACTCGCGCGCGATCCGCGAGAGGCCGGCCCCGACGTCGTTGGTGTTGCGCACGGCGAAGCCGCCGGTGTCCACGGCCAGCATCTCCGAGCCTTCGGCGTCCTGGCTGTTGTCCGCCCAGATCGCGCCGTAGTCCCGCGGGTCGGGCGGCGCCTCCAGGCTGGCCCCGAACGTGGACGTGAGGCCTTCGAGCCCGCGCGTGTCCACGAAGTAGAGCGCGACGTTGGCGCGCCGCGCCGCCTCCACCACCTTCTTGTACGCGTCGAGCGTGGGGTCGAGCACGAAGCCCTCGGACACGAGGACCAGGCCCTTGCGCCCGCGGCTGCCCGCGAGGGCGCCCAGCGCGCGCTCGAGCGCGCCCAGCGTGACGTTCAGCCGCCGGCGCAGCTGCTGGTACGCCTCCGCCGCCCGCGCCTCCACCAGGGGGTGGTTCACGCCGGGCAGGTAGATCTCGCGCATGTCGCGCTGCCGCTCGCTGTCGCGCAGCGTCACCCCGAGCTGATCGAACCGGCGCCCGACGCGCTGGCCGACCATGCGGTCCTGGTAGACGTGGATGCGGATCGCCTCGAAGTCGGTCACCTGCTCGCGCGTGCTGGAGTCGCGGACCCGGCGGCCCTCCAGGCCCTTGAGCACCGAGAGCAGGTCGGCGCGGCCCGCGGGCATCCGGGTGCTCCACCAGGCGCCGCCGCCGGTGGCCACCAGGCTCACCCGGTCGCCGTCGCGCACGCCGCCCTCGAGGAACGCGCCGATCGCCTGCTTGGCGCGGTAGGCGTGCAGCGGCGTCAGGTGCACGTTGTCGAACACGATCGTGAACGTGCGGCCGGAGCGGTCGGCCGCCTGCTCGTTGCTGACCACGCGCGGGCGCTCGACCGCGGCCGCGGCCGCGGCGGGAGCGGCGGAGGCCGGCGCGCGGACCGCCTCGAAGCTGACCACCGGCTGCGGCTGCTTCTCGTCGAGGACGGTGAAGTCCTCGGCGCGCAGGCCGGTCACGGGCTTGCCCTGCTTGTCGGCCACCACGACGTCCACCACGACGAGGTCGGTCCGCTCGGGGAAGACCGGCGCGGGAGCCGGGGCCTGGGCCGCCAGCCCCGGGGCCGCGGCGAGGACGAGGGCGGGGAAGGCCGGTCGGCGCATGGGGGAGGACGCGCGCGCGCGCGCGAAGCGCCGATGATACCATCCGCGCTCCGCGACCCATGCGCAGGCTGGCCGCCGCTCTCGCCCTCGCCCTGCTCACGCCGGCCGGCGCTCCGGCCGCCGCGCCGCGCGCGGCGCCGTTCACCGCGCGCTGGATCAGCCCCGCCGGGGCGCCGCCCTTCGACTACGGCGTCTACCATTTCCGCAAGGCCTTCGAGCTGCCGGAGCGCCCCGCGACCTTCGTCGTCCACGTCACCGCCGACAACCGCTACCAGCTCTTCGCCAACGGCGAGCGCGTGGCCTGGGGCCCGGCCCGCGGCGACCTGCATCACTGGCGCTACGAGAGCGTGGACCTGGCCCCGTACCTGCGCGCCGGCCGCAACGTGCTGGCCGCCGTGGTGTGGAACTTCGGCGTGCACGCCCCGCAGGCGCAGCAGACGCACGCCACCGGCTTCCTCCTGCAGGCGGAGGGCGAGGCCGAGAAGACGGCCAGCACCGACAAGGGCTGGCGGGCGGTGCGCAACGCCGCGTACGCGCCGCTGGTGGTCCCGCGCGCGGAGCTGCACTTCCAGTACTACGTGGCGGGGCCGGGGGACCGGGTGGACGCCGCCGCCTACCCGTGGGGTTGGGAGCAGCCGGACTTCGACGATTCCGCGTGGCCGTTCGCCGAGCCGGGCGCGGTGGCCAGCGCGCGCGACGCGCGTGACGCGCCGACGCCCTGGATGCTGGTGCCGCGCTCGATCCCGCCCATGGAGGAGAAGCCGATCCGCTTCGCCCAGGTGCGGCGCATGGAGGGCGTGGCCGTGCCCGCCAGCGCGCCGCCGACCGGTCCACCCTGGGTGGTGCGGGCGCGATCCAAGGCGGTCGTGCTGCTCGACCAGGAGCATCTCACGACCGCGTACCCGGAGCTGACGGTCAGCGGCGGCCGGGGGGCGACGGTCACCATCGGCTACGCGGAGGCGCTCTACCAGCCCGGCACCCGGATCAAGGGCCATCGCGGCGACGTGGACGGCAAGGAGTTCCGGGGCGTGCGTGACGCGTTCGTGGCCGACGGCGGCACGCGGCGCGCCTTCCGCCCGCTCTGGTGGCGCACGTACCGCTACGTCCAGCTCGAGATCGAGACCGCGGACGAGCCGGTCACGATCGAGGACCTGGCCGCGGTGGCCACCTCGTACCCGTTCGTGGTGCGCGCGCGGCTCGAGAGCTCCAGCGCCCAGGAGGATCTCAAGCGCCTGCTCGAGGTCGGGTGGCTCACGGCGCGGCTCTGCGCGCACGAGTCGTACATGGACTGCCCCTACTACGAGCAGCTCCAGTACGCGGGCGACACGCGCATCCAGGCCCTCGTCTCGCTCTACATGACCGGCGACGCCCGGCTCATGCGCAACGCGATCGAGCAGCTCGACGACTCGCGGACCTCGGAGGGCCTGACCCAGAGCCGCGCCCCCACGCGCCTGCAGCAGTACATCCCGCCGTTCTCGCTCTGGTGGATCGGGATGGTCCACGACTACTGGCGCTACCAGGACGACGCGCCGTTCGTGCGGCGGATGCTGCCCGGCGTCCGCGCGGTGCTCGCGTTCTTCGCCGAGCGCCAGACCGAGGACGGCACGCTCGGCCCGCTGCCCTGGTGGAACTTCGTGGACTGGGTGAAGGAGTGGAAGAGCGGCGTGCCGCCGCAGGAGGGCGCCTCGGCCCCGCTCGACCTGCAGCTGCTCCTCGCCTACCAGTACGCGGCGGACCTCGAGCGCGCGGTGGGGTCGGCCGCGCGCGCGGCGGAGATGCGCGACGCCGCCGCGCGCCTGCAGGCCACCATCCCGGCGCGCTACTGGGACGCCGGGCGCGGGCTCTTCGCGGACACGCCCTCCCGCGCGCTCTTCTCGCAGCACGCGAACGTGCTGGCGGTGCTGGCCGGCCTGGTCGAGGGCGCGCAGGCGCGCGCGGTGCTGGAGCGCGTGCTCACGGACACGACCCTCGCGCCCGCCTCGATCTACTTCCGGCACTACCTGCACGCCGCCCTCAACCGCGCGGGCATGGGCGATCGCTACCTGGACCTGCTCGAGCCCTGGTGGCGGATGCTGCGGGAAGGCCTCTCGACGTGGGCGGAGACGAACGAGCCGGACGTCCGCTCCGACTGCCACGCCTGGGGCGCCAGCCCGAACTTCGAGCTGTTCCGCACGGTGCTCGGCGTGGACTCGGCCGCGCCCGGCTTCCGGCGGGTGGTGATCCGGCCGTTCCTGGGGCGGCTCACGCGCGTCTCGGGCGCGATCCCGCACCCGCGCGGCGAAGTGGCGGTGACTCTCGCCGTGGACCGTGGCGCGCTGCGCGCCGAGGTCGAGCTGCCCGGCGGCGTGGATGGCGACCTGGTCTGGGGCACGCAGCGGCGGCCCCTGCCCTCCGGCAGGTCCCGCCACACGCTGGCCGCCGTGCCGCCGTCCGCCGCCGGTCGCTGAGTTCGCTAGGCCTGGTCGATGGCCTTCGCCACGCGGTGCGCGGACCGCGTGGCCGCTTCCATGCCCCAGCCGAGGTTGTCGGCGTACGCGCCCACGAACTGCACGCGGCCCTCGGGCTCGATCACCTTCGGCCAGAAGCGCGCGAGCTGGCCCGGCGCGTATCCCACCGGCTCGCAGGCCATGGCCCAGGGGTCGGACGCCCAGTCGATCACGAAGGCCTGCTCGATGTCGTCACGCCGGCCGGGGTAATGGCGGCGGAAGGCCTTCAGCGCGTCCTCGGCGCGCGTGAACCCGGGCGCGGTGGCGACGATCAGCCCGCGGCTGGTCTCCACGTCGTCGGCCATCCGCCACGTGTGCTCGAGCGCCGGCTCGTTCAGGATCATGTTCGGGCTCACGCCGTCGCGCTCCCAGAAGCGGGTGCGCGACTGGAAGACCGGCCGTGACGCGGTGTAGTACGGGAACCCGTGGACGACGTGCCGCCGCGCCTCGGGCCACTCCGGCGTGACCGGCACCTGGCGGAGCTGCACCAGCGACATCGCGCTCACCAGCCAATCGGCGTCCATCGCCTTCTCCTCGCCGGACTCGCGATAGCGGACGCGCACGCCGGTGTCGCCGCGCTCGACGCCGACCACGGGACAGCCGAGCCGCACGCGCTCGCCGAGGCGCCGGGCGAGCTCGTCGGGCAGCCGGGAGTTGCCGCCCTGGATGCGGAACACCTCGGGCGGCACCAGCGGCACGCCGCGCAGCTTCAGGAGCGCCGCGTGCCAGACCGACTGCAGCGCGGAGTCCTGCGAGCCGAAGAAGCGGAGGAACCCGGCCGAGGCGCCGTCCTTGCGCAGGAGGTCGTTCAGCGTCACGCGGTCGAGGTGGTCGAGCCCCGCGTCGAACGGCCGGTACTCGTCCTTGAACGCGTCCACGTAGGGCGCGTAGTAGATCTCGGGCAGCTTCCACCACGGCTCGCGGGCCAGGAACGCGATCTCCCGCGCGTTGAAGCCGAGGCCGCCGAGCACCTTGGGATCGGCGAGCATCTCCTCGGTCAGGAGCTTGCCGTCGACGAGCCGGAGCATGTTCTGCCGGCGCTTGCGGTAGGGCAGCGCGGTCAGGCCGAACTCGTCCACGTAGGCGCGGAAGATCTCGTAGCCCGGCCTGGTGAAGTGCTCGGCCCCGCCGTCCACGTACAGGCCGTCCGAGAGCGGATCGCGCACGGTGCGCACGTGGCCGCCCGCCCGCCCGGCCGCTTCGAGCACGGTGACGTCGTGGCCGCCCCGCATCAGCTCGTAGGCGCAGGAGAGCCCGCCGATGCCGCCGCCGGCCACGATCACGCGCTTGGGACGTGAAGTGGTGGCCGGCTGGGCGGCCGCGGACGAGCCGGTCGCCAGCGCGGCGGCCGCCCCCGCTCCCAGCTTCAACGCGTCGCGCCGCGTGATGGCCTCGCTCATGGCTGCGCCTGCTTTATCACGATCATGCGATCCACCGCGTTCACCTCGTGTGTGGTCGTCTCCCCGTTCGCCCAGCGCACTTCGAGGCGATCCACTTT
>DATBIZ010000519.1:0-2608 GCA_036556645.1 Vicinamibacteria bacterium
TATGGCGACGACGGCCGCATCCTGGCCGGCGGCCAGAGCCTGGTGCCCGCGCTCAACCTGCGCCTGGCCACGCCCCGCGCGATCATCGACATCAACCGGGTTCCGGATCTCGGCGCCATCCGCGTGACCGACCGAGGGCTCGCCGTCGGCGCGCTCGTCCGGCAGGAGGCGCTCGAGCGGTCGCCGCTGGTGCGCGAGCACGCGCCGCTCATCGCGGCGGCGTTGCCGCACGTCGGGCACTCCGCGATCCGGGCCCGCGGCACCATCGGCGGCAGCCTCGCGCTGGCCGATCCCGCCGCCGAGCTGCCCGCGTGCGCGGTCGCGCTCGGAGCGACGATCCAGGCCGGGCGCCGCGGCGGAAGCCGGGAGATCGCGGCGGACGACTTCTTCCGGGGTATCTACACGACCGCGCTCGCGCCGGGAGAGCTCGTCACCGAGATCCTGGTGCCGCGGCCCGCCGCGGGGTGGCGCTGGGGCTTCGAGGAGCTGGCGCGGCGCCACGGCGACTTTGCCCTGGCGGGCCTGGCTGCGGGCGCGCGTATCGACGCGGGAGTCGTGGCGGAGGCGCGGCTCGTGTTCCTCGGCGTGGGCACCCGGCCGGTGCGGGCGCGGCGCGCCGAGGCGGCGCTGGCCGGCCGGCGGGCCGACGCGGAGACGCTTGCCGAGGCGGGCCGGGCCCTGGACGGCGATCTCGACCCGCCCGGCGACGTGCACGGCTCGCCGGCCCTGCGCCGGCACCTGGCCCGGGTGCTGCTCACGCGGGTGGTGGGCCGGCTGGGGGAGGCGCGCGCGTGAAGATCACCCTGACCGTCAACGGCGCGCCGGTGAGCCGGGAAGTCGAGGGCCGGCAGAACCTGGTGGACTTCCTCCGCTACGAGCTGGGCTTCACCGGCTCGCATATCGGCTGCGAGCACGGCGTCTGCGGGGCGTGTACGGTGCGGGTGGACGGCACCCCGATCCGCGGCTGCCTGATGCTCGCGGCCCAGGCCGACGGCGGCCGCGTGGAGACGATCGAGGGGGTCGCGGAGAGCGGTGCGATCGCCGCGCTGCAGCGGGCGTTCCGGGCGGAGAACGCGCTCCAGTGCGGTTTCTGCACCCCGGGCATGCTCCTGACCGCGCAGGCCCTGCTCGAGCGGAACCCCGATCCCGATCCGGTCGCGGTGCGGGAGGCGATCGGGGGCAACTACTGCCGCTGCACCGGGTATCACGCGATCGTCCAGGCGATCCTGGGGGCGGCGCGCGGCCGGTCGGCGAAGCCGCCCGAGGCGGCCCCGGCGAACGACGCCTATATCGGCCGCTCGGTGGTGAGGCCGCAGACCGCGCGGCTCGTCGCGGGGCGCGGCACCTATACCGACGACGTGGTGGTGCCCCGGCTCCTGCACGCGGCCTTCGTGCGCTCGCCGCACGCGCACGCGCGCATCGCCGGGATCGACACCGCGGAGGCGGCCGCGCTGCCCGGGGTGGTGGCGGTGGTGACCGGCCGCGAGGTGGCCGCCCACTGCGAGCCCTGGGTCGGCGTGCTCAAGAACTACGCGGGCATGAAGTCGGCGCCGCAGTATCCGCTGGCGGTGGACAAGGCGGTGTGGCAGGGCGAGCCGGTGGTCGCGGTGGTGGCGGAGTCGCGCGCCCTCGCGGAGGACGGCTGCGCGTGCGTGCGCGTGACGTGGGAGCCGCTGGCGCCGGTGGTGGACGCGGAGGCCGCGCTCGCGCCCGACGCGACGGTCATCCATCCCGAGCTGGGCGACAACCTGGCGCTGGAGACCCGCATCAAGTCCGGCGACGTGGACGCCGCCTTCAAGACCGCGGACGCGGTCTACCGCGAGACCTTCGACACCGGCCGGCATACGGTGGTCAGCCTGGAGCCGCGGGTGGTGCTCGCGGACTACGACCCGGCCGACGAGGCCCTGACCGTGTACCACTCGGGCCAGGCCCCCCACATGCTCCACGACATCCTCTCGCGCCATCTGCGGATCCCCGAGCACCGCGTGCGGGTGATCAACAAGGACGTCGGCGGCTCGTTCGGGCTCAAGATCCACACCTATCCCGACGAGATCGCGACCTGCGCGCTCGCGGTGATGCTCGGCCGCGCGGTCAAGTTCCTCGCGGACCGGGTCGAGTCCTTCCAGACCGACATCCACTCCCGCGACCACCGCGTGACCGCCGAGGTCGCGGTGCGGCGCGACGGGACCATCCTCGGCATGCGGCTCGACGACCTGGCCCCGGTGGGCCCCTTCTCGATGTACCCGCGCTCGAGCGTGGTGGAGAGTGGCCAGGTGCTGCGCACCACGCCGGCGCCCTACCGCTTCCGCGACTACGAGGCCCGCGGGCGCGTGGTCTTCCAGAACAAGACGCCGATGTCGCAGTACCGGGCGGTCGGCCACCCGGTGGCCGCGCTCGTCATGGAGGCCATGGTGGACCGGGTGGCCCGCGAGCTCGGGCTCGATCCGGTCGAGGTGCGCCGCCGCAACCTCCTCACCGCCGACATGTATCCGTACACCGCGCCCACCGGGCTGTTCTTCGAGAAGCTCTCGCACCACGAGTCGCTCGACGCGGTGCTGGACCTGGCCGGCTACCGGGCGCTCTGCACGGAGCGCGACCGGCTGCGCGC
>DATBIZ010000520.1:0-9898 GCA_036556645.1 Vicinamibacteria bacterium
ACACCTTGCCCGTCGGGTTGTTCGGCGTGTTCACGATGACCGCGCGCGTCTTCGCGCCGAAGGCGCCGGCCAGCTCGTCGGGATCGAAGGACCACGCCGGCGGCCGCAGGCGCACGAAGCGGGGCTGCGCCCCGGAGAGGATGGCGTCCGGGCCGTAGTTCTCGTAGAAGGGCTCGAAGACCACGACCTCGTCGCCGGGGTCGAGCACGGCCAGGAGCGCGGCGATCATCGCCTCCGTGGAGCCGCAGGTCACGGTCACCTCGCGCTCGGGATCCACCGGCACGCCGTAGAGCCGCTCGAACTTGGCCGCGATGGCCTGGCGCAGCGAGCGCGCGCCCCAGGTGATCGCGTACTGGTTGATGTCGGCGCTGACCGCGCGGCGCGCCGCCTCCTTCACCTCCTCCGGGGCCGGGAAGTCGGGAAAGCCCTGCGAGAGGTTCACGGCGCCGTGGAGCTGGGCCAGGCGCGTCATCTCCCGGATCACCGACTCGGTGAAGCGGGCGGCCTTGGCCGAGGGGCGGACGCTCACTGCGTCCCCGCCCCCGCCGGCGTCAGCGGCGCGCCGGCGAGCAGGCTCATGTCCGGCCGCAGCGGCCGCGTCAGGTCCATGTGCCCGGCCAGGGTGGCGGCCGGACGGTCGTCGATCAGGATCTGCACGCGTTTGACCGCGGGGAAGTTCGCGGCCAGGGAGTTGACCACTGAGTACACGGTGATCATCTCGGCTTCCGACCCCGCCGGCTGCACCGCGGCCGCCTCCTTCGAGAGGTCCACGTAGGCCACGCCGCGGGCCGACACGAACACGTGCAGCACGCGCGTGTCCGGGGCCAGGGTGGCCACCAGGCCGGAAGTGGGCCCCTTCGCCAGCTCCTCGACCACCGCGTGGAGCTGGCGCGCGAGGTCGCTCGCGAAGGCCACCGGCCGCTCCTCGACGCCGAGGCCGCGCCCGTCCGCGGACTGGAAGAAGAGCTTCACGTTGATCTGCCGCTCCACCGGCGCGGAGGCCTCCGCGGTGGCGGCGGCCGCGGTGGCGGCGGCGGTCTCGGCGTCGTCCTCGCCCGCGGGCAGGCTGCGCATCAGCGCGCGCGACCAGCGGGGCGCGGTCAGGGTCACCGTCACGAGCAGGGCGAGCAGGAAGCCGGCGGTGAGGACGTTGGCCCGGCTGAGCTTCATGGACGGCGTCAGGGGCGGGTGCCGGCGCCCGAGCCCGCGCTCGAGATCGTCCCGCGGCGCTGCTCGCGCTGCTGCTGATAGCGGGAGAGTCCGCGCACGAGCGCGCCGACGACCTTCTGCTGGTACTCGTCCGAGGTGAGCAGCTTCTCCTCCTCGGCGTTGCTGATGAAGCCGATCTCCACCAGCACCGCGGGCATGGCGGCGCCGACGAGCACGCGGAAGGGAGCCTGCTTCACGCCGCGCGCCTGGCTGTTGGTGGCGCCCGCCAGCTCCTCGTGCAGCCGGGTGGCCAGCGCGGAGCTCTCCTCGAGGTGCTCGGCCTGCGCCATGTCCCAGAGGATCAGGGCCACGTTCGAGCTGCCGGCCTCCACCATGCCGGGCGCGGGCGAGAGCGAGCCCTCGGCCAGGGCCAGGCGCCGGCTGTCCTCGTCCGACGCCTCGTACGAGAGGAAGTACACCTCGCTGCCGCGCGCGCCGTGGCTGCGGCTCGCGTTGGCGTGGATGGACACGAACAGGTCCGCCTTGTAGTTGTTCGCGAACGCGGTGCGCTCGTCGAGCGGCACGTCCTGGTCGCCGTCGCGGGTCAGGAAGGCCTGCAGGCCCAGGCCGTTGGTGATCGCCGCGCGCAGCTTGCGCGCGATCGCCAGCGTCACGTCCTTCTCCAGCGCGCCGCCCGGGCCCTGCGCGCCCACCAGCCCGCCGCCGTGGCCGGGATCGATCACCACGGTGCGGATGCCGTGCTCGGCGGGCGCCGGCGGCGCCGGCGTCGCCGGCACCGGGGTCTTGCCCGCCTCCGCCGGAGGACCGGAGAACTCGAGGATCAGGCGGGACGGCGGGCCCACGTCTTCGGCGCTGCGGAGCTGCTGGAACCGCCGGCCCAGCGTGATCGCGAAGACGTTGTCCTTGCCGCCCAGGAACTGCACGCGGTCCACGATGCCGCCGGTCAGCCGCTCCTGCTCGTACGGCACGTCGAGCAGGTCGCGCGGCACGGCCACGATCACGCGGCCCTCTTCCTGGCTGAGACGGAACGGGACCTTCTCGGTGGCCTCCAGCACCACGCGCACGGACTCGCCGGATACGAACGTGCTCACGGTGACGCGCGGGGCGGTCACGTTCCCGACCAGGAGCACCCGGGAGGCGGCGCGCCACTCGGAGCGCTTGTTCAGCAGCGGGCCGAAGAGCCGCGGCACCGCGTCCACCGGCACCAGCCAGCGGCCCTCCTCGAGCAGGGCGGGCGCGGACATCAGCCGGATGTCGCCGCCCACCGACGCGAGGCTCTTCTTGTCGTAGAGGACCACCTGGCGGCCCTCGAACGTCAGCGTCACCGAGCCGCCGCGGGCGTCGGTGGTGGCCGAGATGCCGAGCGCCGGCAGGAGCGCGTTCAGCGGCAGCAGCTCGCCGCCGCCCCGGACGACCGGCGTCACTTCGCGCCGCTCGCTCTCGAGCAGCACCACGACGGGGTCGTTCGAGGGGGCGGCCTGCAGGATCAGGAGCGGGGCGGCGACCAGCGCGGCGACCAGCGGCGTGCGGACTCGGATGGGAGGGGCCTCCTTCAACGCGGGGCCTATGTTACGGCAAGGACGCGGCCCCGCGGAACCGGCACCGGGCACGCGGGCCGGCGGGTTCAGGACGGGGCGTCGAGGGTCTCGCGCACCTTGGTTTCCAGGGCTTCCGCGCTGAAGGGCTTCTGCAGGAACATCGCGCCCTCCTCCAGCACCCCGCGGTCGGCCACGATGCCGGGTGAGTACCCGGACAGATAGAGCACCTTCAGGCCCGGGCGCATGCCTCGCAGGCGGCGGGCGAGGTCGGGCCCGGCCATCTGGGGCATCACCACGTCCGTGATCAGCAGGTGCAAGGGGCCGGCGCAGTCGTCGGCCAGGCGGAGGGCATCGGCCGGCCGTCCGGCCGTCAGCACGTCGTAGCCGGCCGCGCGGAGCAGCTCCTCGACCAGCTCCCGGACCGAGTCTTCGTCCTCCACCAGGAGGACCGTTTCCGACCCGCCGGCCACGGGGCCCGTGGCGGGAACGCGGGCGGTGTCTTCCGCCGCCGGCTGCGCGACGCGCGGCAGGTAGACCTTGAACGTGGTGCCGCGGCCGGGCTCGCTGTAGACCCAGATGTAGCCGCCGCTCTGCTTCACGATCCCGTACACGGTCGACAGGCCCAGGCCCGTGCCCTTGCCCATCTCCTTGGTCGTGAAGAACGGCTCGAAGATGCGCGCCTGCGTCTCGCGGTCCATGCCGTGGCCGGTGTCGCTGACCGCGATCATGACGAACGGGCCCGGGCGGCCCCCGACGTGCTCGCGCGCGTAGGTCTCGTCGAAGTCCACGTCCGCGGCCTCCAGCACCAGCCGGCCGCCCTGAGGCATCGCGTCGCGCGCGTTGATGGCCAGGTTCAGCAGCACCTGCTCGAGCTGCACCGGGTCCGCGCGCACGCGGCCCACCGCGGCGTCCGCGAGGATGATCAGCTCGATGTCCTCGCCGATCAGCCGGCGCAGCAGCCCCTGCGCGCTTTCGAGCACCTCGCGCACGTCGAGCACGCGCGGCTGCAGCACCTGCTTGCGGCTGAAGGCGAGGAGCTGCTGGGTGAGGGAGGCGGCCCGCTCCGCCGCGCGGGTGATCTCCTCGACGTGGCGGCGCAGGGCGTCCGCCGCGGGCAGGCGCCGCGCCAGCAGGTCGGCGTAGCCGAGGATCGCGGTGACCAGGTTGTTGAAGTCGTGGGCGATCCCGCCGGCCAGGCGGCCCACCGCCTCGATCTTCTGCGCCTGCAGGAGCTGCGCCTCGAGCGTCTCGCGCTCGGTGATGTCGCGCGCGGTGATCACCAGGCCCTCACCGCGGTCGGCGAGCTGCCGGCGGGCGAGCACCTCCGCCGTCCGCCACGAGCCGTCCGCGTGGCCGAGCCGCACCGCCATGGGGTCCGCCAGCGTGCCGCGGCGCGCCGCGTCCGCGAGCGCCTGCTGCAGGCGTCCCTGGTCCTCGGGGTGGACCAGCTCGAGCAGGCCGCCGCCGAGCAGGTGCATCGTCCGGTGGCCGAGCACGCGCTCGACGGAGGGGCTCAGGTAGGTGATGCCGCCGCCGGCGTCGGTCACCACGATCAGGTCGCTCGCGTTCTCGATCAGCGAGCGGAAGTGCTCCTCGCTGCGCCGGAGCGCGGCCTCGGCGTGCTCGCGCTGGCCGAGCACGGTGCGCAGGTGCGCCTCGCTCTTCCGCAGCCGCTCCAGGATCACCCGGCGCTCCGTGATGTCCATCATGATGCCGACCGCGCCCTGCACCGCGCCCGCCTCGTCGAGCCACGGGAACGAGTGCACCGAGACCCACTTGCGGTCGCCCGTCCGCGTCTTGAACTCGTAGTCCGCGGTGTAGGTGTCGGTGCGGCCGGACAGGCGCGGCTCCCCCACCCCGAGGTGCTGGTCGGTGGCGGCCTCGGTCACCGCGGTGATCAGCGTGTTGAAGTCCAGCGAGCGCAGCTCGTCCGCGTGGTAGCCGGTGAGCTGCTCGATGCCGGGGCTCATGAACTCGTAGCGCATGTCCGCGTAGCGCAGCCGGTAGAACACCCCGCCCGCCTGGTCGAGCACGAAGCGGAAGCGCTCCTCCATCTCGCGCAGCGCCGATTCCGCGCGCTCGCGCTGGCGGCGCGCGGCCGCTTCCCGCAGCTCGCGCCGGACCGCGGGGACGAGCCGTGAGAGGTTCTCCTTCTGCACGTAGTCCACGGCTCCCGCACGCATGGTCTCGACCAGGTCCTCCTCGCCCACCGTGCCCGAGACCACCAGCGCGCGCGCCGCTCCGCCCGCCTCGCGCAGCACGTCGAGGCCCCGCCGCGCGTCGAACCCGGGCAGCGAGTAGTCGAGGATGACGAGATCGAAGCCGCCCCGCCCGACGGCGGCGCGGAAGTCCGGCTCGCTGGTCACGCGGACGATGTCGGGGGCGAAGCCGCCGTCGCGCAGCGTGGCCTCCAGCAGCGCGGCGTCCTCGGGCGAGTCCTCCACCAGCAGGAGCCGCAGCGGTTCAGCCGTCGCGGTGCGTGCAGAGGTCACGTGGGCCGAGGATACCAGAGCGGCCCGCGGGCCGCCTACGGCGGAGAACCGCGTCGGCGCGCCGGACGCCCGCGCCTGGGCCGCGCGGCCCGATATACACTGCGCACCCGTCATGACATCACCGACCGCGGACGCCTCTCCCCGCCAGCCGCTCACCTCGAAGGAATGGCTCATCTGCGCGGTCGCCGCGCTCGGGTTCGCCTTCGACATCTACGAGCTGCTGATGCTGCCGCTGATCGTGCGGCCGGCCCTGCTCGAGCTGCACGGCGCACAGCCCGGCTCGCCGGAGTTCAACCGCTGGGTCGGCCTCCTCTTCTACGTGCCGGCCCTCGCCGGCGGCGTGTTCGGGCTGCTCGGCGGCTACCTCACGGACCTGTTCGGCCGCCGCCGCGTGCTCGTGTGGAGCATCCTCTTGTATGCGTTCTCGGCCCTGGCCGCCGGGTTCGCCCGCTCGCCCGAGGCGCTGCTCTTCTTCCGCACCACCACCTTCGTCGGCGTGTGCGTGGAGTTCGTGGCCGCGGTGGCCTGGCTGGCCGAGCTGTTCAGCGACCCCAAGCGGCGCGAGTCGGTGCTCGGCTACACGCAGGCGTTCTCCTCGCTGGGCGGGATCATGGTCACCGGCGCCTACTACCTCGCGGTCACGTTCGCCGACGCGCTGCCCGCCATCCACGGCGCCCACGCGCCCTGGCGCTACACCCTGATCTCCGGCGTGATCCCCGCGCTGCCCCTGATCGTGATCCGCCCCTTCCTCCCCGAGTCGCCGGCCTGGCGCGCGAAGAAGGCGGCCGGCACCCTGAAGCGGCCCAGCCTGCTCGCGCTGTTCCAGGGCGAGCTGCGGCGGACGACGCTCGTGACCACGCTTCTCTTCGCGTGCAGCTACGGGGCGGCGTTCGGCGCGATCCAGCACGTGCCCCGCATCGTGCCCGGCATCGAGGAGGTGCGCGGGTTGCCGCGGCCGGCGCAGGAGCGCGCGGTGAGCGCGGTGCAGGCCTGGCAGGAGATGGGCGGCCTGACCGGCCGGCTCCTGCTCGCGTGGCTGGCCGTGCGCGTGGTCGGCCGGCGCCGGCTGCTGCGCGTCTTCCAGGTACCGGGGCTGGTGCTGCTGCCGCTCGTCTTCCTCTACGCCACGCACGACCTCGAGCTGCTGAAGTGGGGCATCTTCCTCTCCGGCCTCGTCACGGTGGCGCAGTTCAGCTTCTGGGGGAACTACCTGCCGCGCGTCTACCCCACGCACCTGCGCGGCACCGGCGAGAGCTTCGCCGCCAACGTGGGCGGGCGCATGATCGGCACCTCGGCCGCGCTGCTCACCACCACCCTCGCCAACGTGATGCCGGGGGCCACCCCGGGACGGAAGCTCGCGCACGCCGCGGCGGCGGTCGCGCTGGCCGTCTACGCGATCGGCCTCGCCGCCAGCTTCTTCCTGCCGGAGCCCAAGCGCGAGGAGCTGCCCGAGTAGCGCGCCAGGCGGGCGGCCGCGCCGGACACCTCGCGGCTCGAGGCGGCCCGCCGGAACTCCGACGGCGTCAGGCCGAACGCGCGCCGGAACGCGGCCGTGAAGTGGCTGTGGCTCGAGAAGCCGAGATCGAGGGCGACCGCGGTCAGGTCCGAGCGCGCCTCGGCCACGCGCTCGAGCGAGAGCTGCAGCCGCAGCCGTACGAGCCAGGCGTGGAGCGTACCGCCGGTGGCCGCGCGCACGGCATGGCAGAGCCGGAACGGCGTGCAGCCCGCGGCCGCCGCGAAGCGCGCGAGGGTCAGCCTCTCGTCCACGTGCGCCAGCGCGAACGTGCGGGCCCGCTCCACCAGGTCGCGGGCGTCGGACGGAGCGCGGGCGGCCGCCAGGGGCGCGCCGCCACGCAGGTAGGCGTGCCGCAGCACGCGGGCGAGCACCGCGATCATCTCCTCTTCGACGAACAGCGGGTCCGGCGCCGCGGCCGCCGCCACGTGGTGCGCCACCAGCCGCTGCCGGGCGTAGCTGGCCGCGTCCACCGGCGCGTGCGTGAACCGGAAGGGCCGGTGCGGCCGCTCCTCGATCGCCGGGTCCAGCGCGCTCACCAGCGCCTCGAGCGCGCCCACCTCGATCGCGTACCAGTCACAGCGGTCGCCCTCCGGGCTCAGCAGGCGGCGGGCGTACGGCTCCTCGCGGTTGTAGAACGTCACCGTGGTCGGGTCGGCCACGAACGGCTTCCGGCCGGGGTGCTCGATCCACACGCTCGTGCGCGGGAAAACGAACTCGTGGCGCCTCATCTGGCCTTCGTGCGCGAAGTTCGGATGGCGCGGCGGGAGGTCGAACCGCCCCGCGCGCACGGTGCCGGTGTCGAGCAGGAGCCGCGAGACGCGGGACATGCCGCGATGGTAGCGGAACATGCGATGCTGGGCCATGGCGACGCCGATGCCGGCGGTGTTCTTCGGCCACGGCAACCCGATGAACGCGATCCAGCAGAACGCGTGGACGGAGGGCTGGCGGAAGATCGGCCGGGCGGTGCCCAGGCCGCGCGCGATCCTGTCCGTGTCGGCCCACTGGTACGTCCCGGCGACCGCGGTCACCGCGATGGAGGAGCCGCGGACGATCCACGACTTCGGCGGGTTCCCGCGCGAGCTGTTCGCGGTGCGCTACCCGGCCCCGGGCAGCGGCGAGCTGGCGGCCCGCGTCCAGTCGCTGCTGGCGCCGGTGCCGGTGGCCCGCGACGCGCGCTGGGGGCTCGACCACGGCACGTGGTCGGTGCTCTGCCACGTGTTCCCCCAGGCCGACGTGCCCGTGGTGCAGCTCAGCCTCGACGACACGCAGCCGGGCGCGTTCCATTACGAGGTCGGCCAGCGGCTGGCCCCGCTCCGCGACGAGGGCGTGCTGGTGATGGGCACCGGCAACCTCGTGCACAACCTCCACGCCTACGGCTGGGGCCGCCGCATCGTCGCGCCCTACGACTGGGCGCTGCGCTTCGAGGAGCGCGCGCGGGCGCTGATGCGGTCCGGCGAGGACGGCCCCCTCATCGCGTACGAGTCGCTCGGCGCCGACGCGACGCTCTCGGTGCCGACGCCCGAGCACTACCTGCCGCTGCTCTACGTGCTCGCGCTGCGCCGGCCGGGGGAAACGGTCGCGTTCCCGGTGGACGGCTTCGACGGCGGCTCCGTGTCCATGACCACCGTGCAGGTCGGCTGACGCTCAGGGCTCGCGGATGAGCCGGTTCGAGTAACCGGACGCCACCAGGCGGCGATACGCCTCCATCACCTGCGGTGGAACCTCCTGGCGCGCCGACCAGCCGCGGTCGGCGTAGAGCAGCAGCCGCTGGAAGTCGCCGACCATTATGTGGATCACGTCATCCTTCGTGATCTGCGCGTTCGCATAGTCCTCGAAGGCGATCTGCGGTGAGGTGACCCGCACCGCCAGCTCGGGCCAGCGCGCCTGGAAGGTGGCGAGCGTGCGCCGCTCCATGTAGGGCTTCTGCACCGCGATCGCGCGGCGCGGCAGCGCCCCGCGCGCCGCCAGCAGCTCGCGGCAGAAGGACACGTTCTCGCCGGTGTTGGTCGAACGGCACTCGGTGAGCATCCGGTCGCGCGGAACGCCCATGCCCGCGGCCACCTCCGCGAAGATCTCGGCCTCGGGCCGCGTCCAGATCCCGGCCGTCAGCGAGCCGAGGTTGCCCGAGAACACGACCAGGGGCGCCACACCCTCGAGGTAGAGCTGGGCGCCGCGCTCGGCCACGCGCGTGTCGTGGCTGCCGAGCACGAGGATCACGTCCGAGGGGGCCACCGTGTGGCCGACGTGGTGGTAGTCCCAGAGCTGGCGGGCCCAGCGCTCCACGGTCACCGGCCGATCATCGCCGAAGAGCCCCGACTCGGTGTAACGTGCCGCCGTGCCGCGCCTGAAGCAGCAGGCCGTGGGCGATCTGGTGCGCCGTCTGCGCGAGCAGCGCGGGCTCACCCTGCGTGCCCTGGCCGCGGCCACGGACTTCTCGCCGAGCTTCATCTCGCAGGTGGAGAACGGCCTGGTGTCGCCGTCGATCGATTCGATGGCCCGGATCGCGGAGACCCTGGGCGTCACCCTGGGCGAGTTCTTCGCCTCCGTCGGCGCCGCCGAGGGAGGGCTGGTCGTGCGCGTGGCGGACCGCGTGGAGATCCCGAGTGCCTGGTCGCAGGCCACCATCGAGGCGCTCAGCCCGATGAGGCGCGGCCGGCTGACGGAGCCGCTCCTGATCACGCTCGCGCCGGGCGGTCGCAGCGGGAAGCATCCGACCGCCCAACCGCGGGAGGAGTTCGCCTACGTCCTGGAGGGCGAGGTGAACCTGACCCTGGGACCCGACACCTTCCAACTCGGCCCGGGCGACTCCGTCACCATCCTACGCGGGGAGCTGCGCCGCTGGGCGAACGTGGGGCCAACGCCGGCGCGGATCCTGATCGTGGCGGTCCTCTGAAGGGGCGTTCAGCGGCGCAGAACGCCTCGTACAGCATATCGAACGGCTCTGCGGCTAGGCTGCGCGGTCGGTCCGACACTGACCAGAGGAGCCCAGCCGATGCGACGAGCCGTCCCGTCCACCCTTGCCGCCCTCGTGGCCTTCAGCTCCTGCGGCCGGTCGTCGCCCCCGGGCAACACTCCGGTCACACCGCCTCCGCAGCCGGTGCGGTCCGTGCTCGTCTCGGGCCTCGCGTTCAGCCTGCGCCCCGGCACCGCGACGTACAAGAACATCGACCTGCCGCCCAACG
>DATBIZ010000521.1:0-16076 GCA_036556645.1 Vicinamibacteria bacterium
GCGGGCGGCGTCTTCCTGGTGGACAACCGCGCGGAGGGCCAGCTCGCCGCCCTGCGCTTCCGGCTGGCGGAGGCGAACGTGCGCGCGGCCGAGCAGCCGTTCGAGGCCGCCGGCCGCAGGTTCCGGGCGGGGTCGTTGATCGTGTCCGGCGCGCCGGGGCTCCGGGACACCCTCGACCGGCACGCGCGCGAGCTGGGGCTCTCCGTGGCCGCGGTGGCCGCCGCGCCCGGCGTCCCCTCGCACCCGCTGCGGGTGCCGCGCATCGCGCTGGTGCACGACTGGATCAACACGCAGAACGAGGGCTGGTGGCGCATCGCCTTCGACCGCTACGGCGTGCCCTACGACTACATCTCCGTGCACGACGTGCGGCGCACCGGCGACCTGCGCGCGCGCTGGGACGTGGTCGTGTACCCGCCGGTGGGCAGCGCCTCGGTGCCGCGCCAGATCAACGGCATCCAGACCGCCGACGCGATCCCCTGGACGCCGTCGGAGCGCTACCCGAACCTGGGCGGCCCCGACCGCACCGACGACATGCGCGGGGGCCTCGGCTACGACGGCCTGCACGCGCTGCGCCGCTTCGTCGAGGAGGGCGGCGTGCTGATCGCCGCCGCCAGCTCGGTGGCGCTGCCGGTGCGGGTGGGGATGGTCGAGGCGGTGGAGATCGTCGAGGCGCGCGGCCTGCAGGCGCGCGGCAGCGTGCTGCGCGCCACGGTCGCGGACAAGGCGAGCCCGATCGCCTACGGCTACGGCGACACGCTCGGCGTGTACTTCAACCAGGGGCCGGTGCTCGAGGCGGGGCCGGCGGTGTCGCTCGGCGGCGGGCAGCGCTTCGCCGAGATCTTCGGCCCGCCGGCGCAGGGCCGGGTGACCGGACGCGGGGGCCCCGCCGATCCCGACGTGCCGCAGGGGCGGCCGTACGTCCCGCCGCCCCCGCGCCCGCCGGGGCCGCCGCAGAGCCTGGCCGACATCCCCGAGGAGATCCTCGACTTCGTCCGCAACCAGCTCCCCGCGGCCGACCGCCTGCCGCGCGTGGTGATGAAGTTCGCGAAGAAGGACGACCTCTGGATCTCCGGCATGCTCGACAAGGGCGAGGAGCTGGCGGAGAAGCCGGCGGTGATCGACTGCCCGGTGGGGAAGGGCCACGTCGTGCTGTTCGCGCCGAACCCGATGTGGCGCTGGCAGACGCACGGCAGCCATGCGCTGGTGTTCAACACCGTGATGCACTGGGATCAGCTCGGGGCGGGGCGCGTGCCGGGGCCGGAAGCCACCTCCGCGAACCAGTAACCACCGGGGACCGGGCCGGTCGTCAACGGACGGGCACGGGCACGGGCACGGCCACGCGCGACCACGACCACGCGCCGAGACGCGGGCGTGCGCCACAATCGAGGCATGGGCGCGCGGTTCCATCCGGCCGTGGAGGAATGGTTCCAGGAGACCTTCCGCACGCCCACGCGCGCGCAGGAGCTGGGCTGGCCGGAGATCCAGGCCTCCCGCTCGGCGCTGCTGTTCGCGCCCACCGGGTCCGGCAAGACGCTGGCCGCGTTCCTGGCCGCCATCGACCGGCTGATGTTCGCGCCCGTCCCGCCGCCGAAGGCCCGCTGCCGCGTGGTCTACGTCTCGCCGCTGCGGGCGCTGGCCGTGGACGTGGAGAAGAACCTGCGCGCGCCGCTGGTCGGCATCGCGCGCGCGGCGGAGCGCCGCGGCGACGCGTTCCACCCCCCCGTGATCGGCGTGCGCACCGGCGACACGCCCGCCGCCGAGCGGGCGGCCATGGCGCGCCAGCCGCCGGACATCCTGATCACGACGCCGGAGTCGCTCTTCCTGCTGCTGACCTCGGAAGCGCGCGCGATGCTCGACCCGGCCGAGGTCGTGATCGTGGACGAGATCCACGCCCTGGTCGGCACCAAGCGCGGCGCGCACCTGGCGGTCTCGCTCGAGCGGCTGGCCGAGCGCACGGCGGAGCCGCCGCAACGGATCGGCCTCTCGGCCACGCAGCGGCCGCTGGAGGAGGTCGCACGCTTCCTGGGCGGCGGCACCGGCGCCAAGGTGTGGCGCCCGCGCCCGGTCTCGATCGTGGACGCGGGCGCGCGCAAGCGGTTCGACCTGCGCGTCGAGGTGCCGGCCGAGGAGCTGTCGCGCGCCGCCGAGGCCGACCCGGCCGCGTTCCCGGAAGGCCCGGCCGCGGGCGTCGAGCGGGCGTCGCTGTGGCCCGCGGTGCAACCACGGCTGCTGGAGCTGATCCGCGCGCACCGCTCGACGCTCGTGTTCGTGAACAGCCGCCGGCTGGCCGAGCGCCTGTCCGCGGCGCTGAACGACCTGGCCGGCGAAGACGTCGCGCGCGCGCACCACGGCTCGGTCTCGCGCGAGCAGCGCGTGGCCGTCGAGGACGACCTGAAGGCCGGCCGGCTGCCCGCGATCGTGGCCACCTCCTCGCTGGAGCTGGGCATCGACATGGGCGCCATCGACCTGGTGGTCCAGATCGAGGCCCCGCCCACGGTCGCGAGCGGGATGCAGCGCATCGGCCGCGCCAGCCACCAGGTGGAGGCGGTCTCGCGCGGGGTGATCTTCCCCAAGTACCGCGGCGACCTGCTGGCCACCGCCGCGATCACGCGCGCGATGGCGGAGGGCGCGGTGGAGGCCACGCGCATCCCCCGCAGCCCGCTCGACGTGCTCGCGCAGCAGGTCGTGGCCATGGTGGCCAAGGACGAGCGGCGCGTGGACGACCTGTTCAACGTCGTGCGCCGCGCCGCCCCGTTCGCGAAGCTGCCGCGCGCGCAGTTCGAGGGCGTGCTGGACATGCTCTCCGGGCGCTATCCCTCCGACGAGTTCGCGGAGCTGCGGCCGCGCGTGGTCTGGGACCGCGTGGGCGGCACCGTGCGCGCGCGCGAGGGCGCGCTGCGCCTGGTGGTGGCGAACGCGGGCACCATCCCCGACCGCGGGCTCTACGGCGTGTTCCTCGCCGACGGCGAAGCCGGGGGCCGCGGCGGCCGGCGCGTGGGCGAGCTGGACGAGGAGATGGTGTTCGAGAGCCGCGAGGGCGAGGTGTTCGTGCTCGGGGCCTCGAGCTGGCGCATCGTGGAGATCACGCGCGACCGCGTGCTGGTCACCCCCGCGCCCGGCGAGCCGGGCAAGACGCCGTTCTGGCACGGCGACCGGCCGCCGCGCCCCGCCGAGCTGGGCGAGCGCGTCGGCCGCCTCACCCGCGAGCTGGCCACGGCGCCCCCGGCGGAGGCCGCCAAGACGCTGGTCGCCGGCCACGGCCTGGCGCCGACGGCCGCGGAGACGCTGCTCGGCTACCTGCGCGAGCAGACCGACGCGGGCGGTGCGCTGCCCGACGACCGCACGCTGGTGCTCGAGCGCACGCGCGACGAGATGGGGGACTGGCGGCTGTGCCTGCTGAGCCCCTGGGGCGGGCGCGTGCACGCGCCCTGGGCGCTGGCGCTGCAGGCGTCCTTCCGGCGCGCCGGCGACGCCGAGGTGGAGACGCTCTGGACAGACGACGGCATCGTGGTGCGCCTGCCCGACCGCGAGCAGCCCCCCGACGCCGCCCGGCTGCTGCCGGACCCCGAGGAGATCGAGGACCTGCTGCTGCGCGAGCTGGGGGGCTCGGCCCTCTTCGCCGCGCACTTCCGCGAGGCGGCCTCGCGCGCGCTGCTGCTGCCCCGGCGCCGGCCGGGCCAGCGCACGCCCCTGTGGATGCAGAGGAAGCGCTCGGCCGACCTGCTGCAGGTGGCGTCGCGCTACGGCTCGTTCCCGATCATCCTCGAGACCTACCGCGAGGTGCTGCAGGACGTGTTCGACCTGCCGGCGCTGCTCGCGCTGCTGCGCCGGCTGCGCCAGCGCGAGCTGCGCGTGGTCACCGTGGACACCGCGCAGCCCTCGCCCTTCGCCGCGTCGCTGCTCTTCGGCTACGTGGCCAACTACATCTACGAGGGCGACGCCCCCCTGGCCGAGCGCCGCGCCCAGGCGCTCTCCGTGGACCAGGCGCAGCTGCGCGAGCTGCTCGGCGAGGCCGAGCTGCGCACGCTGCTCGACCCGCAGGCGCTCACGGACCTCGAGCTGGGCCTGCAGGCGCTGGCGGAGACGCACCGCGCGAAGGGCGCGGACGCGCTGCACGACCTGCTGCGGCGCCTCGGCCCGCTCTCCCGCGACGAGATCGGCGCGCGCGTCCACGCGCCTGCCGCCGCCGAGGCCGTGGAGGCGTGGCCGCGCGCGCTGGTGGACGACCGGCGCGCCTACGTCGCCACGCTCGCCGGCGAGCAGCGCCTGGCCGCGGCCGAAGACGCGGGGCGGCTGCGCGACGCCTTCGGCGTGCCGCCGGCGCGGGGGCTGCCGCAGGCCTTCCTGGAGGCAGTCCCGGACGCGCTCGGCGACATGGTCGCGCGCTACGCGCGCACGCACGCGCCGTTCACCGCCGCGGAGGTCGCGCACCGCTACGGCACCGGCGAGGCGCCGATCACGGCCGCCCTGGAGCGGCTCTGCGACCAGGGCCGCGTGGTCGAGGGGGAGTTCCGTCCGGGCGGCCGCGGCCGCGAGTGGTGCGATCCGGGCGTGCTGGCCACGCTGCGCCGCCGGTCGCTGGCGCGGCTGCGCCAGCAGGCCGAGCCGGCGGAGCCCGAGGCGCTGGCGCGCCTGCTCCTCGACTGGCAGGGCGTCGCCGCGCCGCCGACGACCCGGCAGGGGCCCGACGCGCTGCTCGACGTGATCGAGCAGCTCCAGGGCGCGGCGATCCCCGCCTCGGCGCTGGAGGCCGACGTGCTGCCCGCGCGCCTGCCCGCGTACCGCCCGCAGGACCTCGACGCGCTGTGCGCCGCGGGCGAGGTGGTCTGGATCGGCGTCGCGCCGCTCGGCGAGCGCGACGGCCGCGTCGCGCTGTACCTGACCGACCACCTGCCGCTGCTGCACGCGCGCGCGACCGAGCCGCCCGCCGGAGAGGCGCACGAGGCGATCCGCGCCCACCTCGCCCGCCGCGGCGCGAGCTTCTTCGCGGAGCTGCTCGGGGCCGCGGGGGGCGGGCTCGTCCAGCCGGTGCTCGACGCGCTGTGGGACCTCGTCTGGGCGGGCGAGGTGACCAACGACACCCCGGCCGCCCTGCGCGCGTTCCTGCGCCCGCCCGGCCGCACGTCCCGCCACCGCCGCGCCAGCGCGTTCCGCTCCCGCCGCCAGGCGCCGCCCCGCGCGGCCGGCCGCTGGGCGCTGGTGCGCTCCGGCGAGCGCGCGCGCGATGCGTCCTCGACCGAGCGCGCGAAGGCGCTGGCCGAGCAGCTCCTCGCGCGGCACGGCGTGCTCACGCGCCAGGCCGTGCTCGCCGAGGCCGTGCCGGGTGGGTTCGCCACGCTCTACCCGGTGCTGAAGGCGCTCGAGGAGGCGGGGCGCGTGCGCCGGGGCTACTTCGTGGCCGGGCTCGGCGGCTCGCAGTTCGCGCTGCCGGGCGCGCTCGACCGCCTGCGGACGCTGCGCGGCGGAGAAGACGACGAGCCGCGCGGCGTGGTGCTGGCCGCGACCGATGCCGCCAACCCCTACGGCGCCGCGCTCGCCTGGCCGGCGCCGCTCTCCGGCAAGGCCATGCGCGCCGCCGGCGCGCACGTCGTGATGGTGGGCGGTCGAATGGCGGCGTGGCTGGGCCGCGGCGAGAAGGAGATCGTGACCGCGCTGCCGGAGGACGAGCCGGCACGCACCCGCCACGCGGCCGGCGTCGCCCGCGCCCTGGCCGCCTGGACGGCCCGCACCGGCCGGCACGGGATCGCGTGGGCGGTGGTGGACGGGGCCGGCGTCGCGCAGAGCGTGCTCGCGCCGTTCCTGAAGGACGCCGGCTTCATCCCGTGGGGCACCGGCTTCCGCCTCGCCCCGCCGCTCTCGCCGCCGGCGCCGCCGCCGGCGGAGCCGGCGGCGGTCGAGGCGCTGGACGAGGCCGACTGACATGCCGGAAGGCGACACGCTGTGGCGCGCGGCGCGGGCGCTGCACGCGGCGCTGGGAGGCCAGGTGGTGACCGGCTTTCGTGCGCGCAACCCGGCGGCGGCCGCCGCGGCGCGCCGGCTGCGCGTGGTCGGCGACACGGTGGCGGCGGTGGAGGCGCGGGGCAAGCACCTGCTGGTCCACTTCGCGCGCGGGGCCGCGCTGCACACCCACCTCGGCATGCGCGGGAGCTGGCACCTGTACCGCCCCGGGTCGCGCTGGCGGCGCCCGGAGCACGAGGCGCGCGCGGTGGTGGAGACCCCCCGCGCGGTGGCCGTCTGCTTCGCCGCGCCCACCGTCGAGGTGCTCTCGGCGGCGTTCCGCGCCGATCATCCCCGGCTGCGCGCGCTCGGTCCCGACGTGGTCGCCCCGGGCTTCGACGCCAGCCCGGCGGTGGCGCGCCTGCGCGCGCGCCCCGACGCCGAGATCGCGGACGCGCTGCTCGACCAGACCGCGCTGAGCGGCATCGGCAACATCTTCAAGTCGGAGACCCTGTTCCTCTGCGGCGTGGACCCGTTCGCGGCGGTGGCCGTGCTCGACGACGCGACCCTGCAGCGGCTCGCGCGCACCGCCGAGCGCCTGATGAAGCGGAGCGCGGCGCCCGTCCCCCGGCGCACCACGCCGGCCGGCTCCGGCCCGCGGTTGTGGGTCTACCAGCGGGCGGGAGCGCCGTGCCGCCGCTGCGGCACCGTGCTGCTGATGCGGCGGCACGGGCGCTGGGGCCGCTCGACGTACTGGTGCCCGCGCTGCCAGCCGCCGCTGACCGCGCCGGAGTTCCCGGCGGAGATCGCCTCGGACGCGCCGCCCTTCAGTTCGCCGCGCGCGCCTGCCCGACGAAGGCCAGCGGCTCGCCGGCGGTGACCGGCGGGGTGGCCACCACGTAGAGCACCTCGCCCGCGAACGGCGCGCGCACCTCCTCGAGCGGCTCGCCGAACGGGTCCTTCACGCGGCCGAGCAGGGCGCCCGCCGCCACCACCTGCGTCTTCTCCACCGCCGGGAACCACACCCCGGTCGTCTTCGCGCGCACGATCTCGGTGCGGTCGATCCAGACCGGCTTCGCAACGCGCACCGAGGGCAGGTCCTGGATGCCCAGGTGCGCGATCAGGCTCAGCGCGCCCGCCTCGTGCGCGGCCACCGACTCCTCGTCCGTCCGGCCGAGCCCGCCGGATTCGGTGGTGAGGGCCGGCTTGCCCCGCAGCACCGCCGTGCTCTCGAGATACAGGCTCGCCCCCGGGTCCACCGGCCGGCTGCGCTCGGCCACGATGTGGTCGAGGCCGAAGGCCAGCGCCATCTCGTGGATCTGCCGGTCCATCGCCTCGTCCCCGGTCACCGTGGCGTACGCGTAGGGCCGCAGCGACTCGTTGCCGTCGCCGCAGTGCATGTCCACCACGTGCGTGGCGGGCGTGATGACCTCGCGCGTGATCGCCTCGGCGATGCGCTCGCTGATCGTGCCGTCCTTCCGGCCCGGGAAGACCCGGTTCAGGTTCCGGCCGTCCGGCCCCAGGTAGACGCGCCGGCCGTAGAAGGACGGCGGGTTGGCCATGTGCACCAGGATCACCGACCCGCTCATGCGCGCCGCGTCGAGCCGCGCGCGCACGCGCGGCAGGGCGAGCACCGACGTGTACTCGTACCCGTGCGTGCCCGCGACCAGCGCGAGCACCGGGCCCGGCCGCGCGCCGTGCACCACCGTGACCGGGAGGCGGGTGCCGGGATCGGCGGCGGGGGCCACGTCCACCCAGCCGCTGGCGAACGCGCCGCGCGCGGCGGCGGCGGTGCCGACGCGGAGGACGTCCTGGGCCCGCGCCGGCGCCCCGCCGGCGCACGCCAGGATCAGGGCGACCGCACAGGCGTCTCGGCTCACGGCGACACCTCCCGTCGTCTCATGCGGCCAGCGACGTGCGCCCTTCCCGCGCGTGCGGCCGCTCGTGCCTCTCACCCTCCGGTCCTCTCCAGTCGTCTCCCCGCCGCCGGAAGGGCAGGGCGAGCATGCGGCCCAGGGTCAGGTCCTCCGGCCGCCGGTAGGCCGGCACCCCGATCTCCACGTCCCGCTGCGGCACGTCGAGCAGCGCGGTGCCGTGGAGGTAGTCCCAGGCGGAGAGCAGGCTCGACCAGTTGCTGTCGGTCTCGTTCCGGTACGTCGAGTGGTGGATCCCGTGCATGCGCGGCGTGACCACGAGCCGCACCAGCACCCGCTCCAGGCCCACGGGCAGCCGCACGTTCGAGTGATGGAACAGGATCGAGGGGAGCAGCAGCGCCTGCCAGACCGCCAGCGACCACGGGTCGGCGCCGATCGCCGCCACCTGCAGGGCGCGCCACGGCACCGACAGCGCCATCTCGCCGAAGTGGAAGCGCAGCGCGGTGGACGCGTCGAGGTCGCGGTCGGCGTGGTGCACCAGGTGGAACCGCCACAGCGCCGGCACGCGGTGGTTCAGCCAGTGCCAGTGCCAGAGCGTGTAGTCGAGCAGCACGACCGCGACCGCCACCTCGACCGCGCGCGGCCATTCCACCAGGTTCAGCAGCCCGATGCGGCGCTCTTCCATCAGCGCCCAGAGCGACCGCAGCGCGGGGGCCTGGAGCAGCCCGATCACGCCGAACGCGGTCGCCGCGATCACCAGGTTGCGGACGACGCGGCGCGCCTTCGGCTCGGCCTCCGGCCGCAGCGGGCGGAGCAGCTCGAAGGCGACCAGCGGCACGAACGTGGCCGCCGCGACCGCGGGCACCAGCCACAGCGGCATGTCAGGCCCGCAGCAGCAGCGCGCCCCAGCCCATGCCGGCGCCGAAGGCGAGCATCAGCACGAGCGCGCCGGGCCGCAGCCGCCCGTCGCGGACGCACTCGTCCCAGAGCAGCGGGATCGTGGCCGCGGTGGTGTTGCCGTAGCGCTGGATGTTGTTGGGTACCTTCTCGTCGGGCAGGCCCAGCGCCTTCTGGCAATACTCGTTGATGCGGAGGTTGGCCTGGTGCATCAGCACCAGCGACAGGTCCTGCGGCCGCAGGCGGTTGCGCTCCAGGACCTCCTGCGCCGCCTCCAGCATGCGGGTGGTGGCCATCTTGAACACGTAGCGGCCGTCCATCACCGGGATGTGGTCGCCGCGGCGGAACTGGTCGGGATCGGTGTACGGCCGGTGCTTGAAGCCGGTGCCCGGCACGTAGAGCTTCTCGTATTCGGCGCCGTCGCCGTGCAGCACGGTGTCCACGATCCCGCGCTCGCCCTCGTCCGCGGCGCGGATCACCACCGCCGCCGCCGCGTCTCCGAAGAGCACCACCAGGTGGCGGAAGCGCGTGTTGAACGCCCACTCCTCGGGCGTGGGGGGCACGTCCGAGCGGCCGTACATGTACTCCCAGTTCGCGTGGGTGTAGGGCATGAAGCCGGTGTGGATCTCCGCGCCCACCAGCAGCACGGTGCGGGCGAGGCCGGCGCGGATGTGCGCGTCGGCGAGCTGCAGCCCGTAGAGGAACCCCACGCACTGCTGCCGGATGTCGAAGCAGGGCACGGAGCGCAGCCCGAGCTTGGCCTGCAGCATGGTGCCGATGCCGGGGAAGTAGTGGTCGGGCGTCATGGTGGCCGCGACCACGAGGTCCACCTCGTCGCGCGCCACGCGCGCCGTCTCGAGCGCCTCGGTGGCCGCCCGCGCCCCGAGGTCGGAGGTGCCGGTGCCCGGATCCACGTAGTAGCGCGTCTCCACCCCGCTGCGCTCGCGGATCCACTGGTCCGACGTGTCCATCACCCGCGCCAGCATCGCGTTGGTGACGCGGTTGGGAGGTATCGCCTTGCCGCTGCCGACGATCACCGAGCGCGCCATGACGACCTCCCGCACCGGGATTGTAGTATGGTCGCCGCATGCTCCCGCCGGGCGCCGCCGCGCCCGACTTCGCCGTCGGCGACCGCACGCTCCATGCCCTGCTCGACCACGGCCCGGTGGCCGTCTTCTTCTTCCCGAAGGCGTTCACGCCCGGCTGAACGACCGAGGCAGGCGAGTTCCGCCTGCGCTACCCGGCCCTGCAAGAGGCCGGCGTCGAGGTGGTCGGCGTGTCGCGTGACGACGCGGCGACGCTCGCGCGCTTCCGCGCGCAGCACGACCTGCCCTTCGCGCTCGCGTCGGACCGGAGCGGCGGGATCGCGCGCGCGTACCGCGTGCGCTGGCCGCTCGTCGGCCTGGCGAAGCGGGTGACGTACCTGGTCGGTCCGGACCGCACGGTGCGCCTCGCGTTCCGCAGCGAGCGCGACTTCGCCGCGCACCCCGAGCGCGTGCTGCGGGAGGCGACCCGCTCCTGATGCCGCGCGCGAGCGCAGCGGCGCTCTGCGCCATCCTCGCCCTGGCGGCGTTCCTGCGCTTTGGCGGGCTCGGCTGGGGGCTGCGCCACCCGCCCCACCCCGACGAGCGTGTGTTCGTGGAGAACGTCCGGCAGATGGCCGCGCGCGGCGATCTCGACCATCGCTACTACGAGTACCCCGGCCTGGTCTTCCACCTGCTCCGCCCGGCGGTCGCGCTCGCGCCGGAGGAGGGCGCGCGCGCCTACCGGCTCGCGCGCGCCACGATGGCCGCCTTCGGCGTGCTCGCCTGCGCCGCGACCTTCATCCTGGGCCGCGCGCTGGTGGGCACCACGGTCGGGCTGCTGGCCGCGCTCCTGGTCGCGGTCTCGCCGGTGGCCGTGCACACCGCGCACATGGTGCGGCCGGACGTCGTGCTGCAGGTGTTCGTGACGGGCGCCCTGGTCAGCCTGCTGCGCGTCGGCGAGCGCCCGCGCGCGGACGCCGCGGCCGGGGCCTGGATCGGGGCGGCGCTGGCCACGAAGTTCTCGGGCGCGTTCCTGCTGCCGTCGTATGCGCTGCGCCGCGCGCTGGCGCCCGGCGGCAAGGCGCGCGGCGCCGCGCTGGCGGCGGCGGTGGCGGCGGCGGTGGTCCTCCTGGCCACGCCCTACGCGCTGATCCACGCCCGCGAGTTCCTGGAGGGCGTGCAGACGCAGGTCGGCCATCATTATGAAGACGACGAGCCCGCGGGCGGCCTCGGTCTCGCGCCCGCGTACGCGCTCGCCTGGGGCCGCGCCCTCGGCTGGCCCGCGCTCGCGCTCGCGCTGGCGGGCGCCGTGATCGCGCTGCGCGCGGACGCGCGGCGGTACCTGCCGCTCCTGGCGCTGCCCCTGGTGACGCTGGCCGTGATGGCCACGCAGCGGTTCCTGTTCACGCGGCACCTGCTGCCGAGCCTGGCCGTGCCGGCCGTGCTGGCCGCGCTCGCGATCCAGGCGCTCGCCCTGCGTGCGGGGCCCCGCCTGCGGGTGGGGGTGGCGGCGCTCGCGGGCGCGATCGGCCTCCTCGTGGCCCTGCCGCCGCTCTCCGCCTCGCTGGCCTACGTGCGCGACATCGGCCGTCCGGGCACGCGCGACCACGCGCTCGACTGGGCGGAGGCGCATCTGCCGCCCGCGGCGCGCGTGCTCTCCACGGTCGAGCGCCTCGGCCTCGACGCGTCGGCTCTCGAGCTGACCGAGTCTGCCCCGCTCGGGCCACACGACCGCCCGCTGGTGCTCGAGATGGAGGCCGTGATCGCGACCGGGGCAGACCACCCCGACGCGCTCGCCGGCCTGCCGGAGACGGCCCGGTTCGCGCCGGAGTCGGCGGTGGCGGGCCCGACCATCCGCGTGTTCGCCGTGCCCGAGGCGGCGCGCCCGGCGTATCGCCCCCTCCCGCTCACGGCGGCGATGCTGACGGCCTCGGAGAACGCAAGCGAGGTGGCGCTGGCCGTGGACGGCGACCTGGCGACGCTCTGGCGCACGGCGGACCCGCAGCGCCCCGGCGACTGGATCCGGATCACGCTCGGCGCGCCGGTGGACCTCGCGCGGGTCGAGCTCCTGCTCGCCTCCCACCCGCGCTTCGCCGCGCGCGAGGTGCAGGTCGCGGTCTCGGACGACGGCGCGCGCTGGCTCGACGTGCGCTCGCGGGTGGCGCGCCCGGCCCCGGACCGGCAGAGGGCGGCCCCGGCGAGCCAGGTGCTCGTGCTGGCGCCGCCGGTGCGCGCGCGGCACGTCCGCATCGGCCTGCGCCGCTCCGGCGCGCACCGCTGGGGCATCGCCGAGGTGCGCCTCCAGGCGTCGCCGTGATGTGACGCGCCTTACCCGTCGCCTTGTCCGGGCCGCCCCGGCGTGGTATCAGAGGGCGCCACCGTGCTGAGCGACCTGGCCCTTCAGCCCATTCCGGAGATCCTGCGGAGGCTGTCGGCCCAGCGCGCGAGCGGGGACCTGCAGATCCGCTCCGGCAAGGCGATCAAGACCGTGTTCTTCGACCACGGCCGGATCGTCTTCGCGGCGAGCAACCTGAAGAAGGACCGCCTGGGCGAGGCGCTCGTCGCGCTCGGGCGCATCACCGACGAGCAGTTCGAGGCGGCCTCCGCTCTGGTCCGCGCCGACCGCAAGCGCCGCTTCGGCGAGGCGCTGGTGCAGGCCGGCGTGCTCGACAAGGGCGAGCTGGGCCGCTCGGTCGCCCGGCAGGTCAACCACATCGTGGTCTCGCTCTTCGCGATGACCGAAGGCGTGGCCGCGTTCGAGGAGCGGCCCTCGGCGATCCCGCTCGAGTACATGGTCAGCCTGTCGCTGCACCGGCTGCTCTACGACGGCATCCGCACCATGAAGAGCCGCGAGCTGGTGGTGGCGGGGCTCGGCGACCTCGACCGCCGGGTCGCGCTGGCCGAGGTGCCCCCCTTCAGCTTCGACCCCGGCACCTGCCCGCCGGAAGAGGTGGACATCCTCGAGCACGCGCGCCGCGGGGCGACGCTGCGGCGCCTGGCCTGGGAGCCGGGCGGCCTCGCGCTGCCGCGGCTGCGCGCGGTCTATGCCCTGCTGGCGGGCGGGATCCTGCTGGAGACCGCGGGCGCGCTGAAGGTGGCCGCGCTCTTCGAGCCGGTGGTGCAGATGGAGACCGGCACCTTCCTGCTCTCCGCGCTGCAGCGGAGGCCCGACCCCTCCGGCCGGCAGGCGATCCGCCAGGAGGTGGACGCGGAGCTGGAGCGCTCGGCCCGGCTCGACCGCGAGGCGTGGCTGAAGGTCTCGCGGCAGGCGCCCCGCGACGAGCTGATCCGCGCGCTCGAGGACAAGATGGAGCGCTATCACTCGCTGCTCGACGCGGCCGGCGACGACGAGGCGCTCAAGACCGACCTCGAGGTGATCCTCGGCCGCGCCTCCGCGATGCTCCGGCTGACGCGCCAGGAGCCGGCGGCGGTCGATGAGGCCGATCCCTCCGAGCTGGAGGCGCCCGCGGCGGCTCCCCCGCCCGGGCCCGCGGCGGCGACACCCGCCGCCAACGGCCCGGCGGGCCACGCCTCCGTCGCCGGCGCCGGCAGCATGGTCGGCGACGCGCAGATCGAGCACCTGCTCATGGAGGGCGAGGTGCGCATGACGGTGTCGGACTACCTCAACGCGGCGAAGGTGTACACGCGCCTGGTGACGCTGCAGCCCCAGGTGGCCTCGCACCGCGTGCGCCTGGCCATCGCGCTGGCCAGCTCGCCGCGCACGGCCAAGCAGGCCGAGCGCGAGTTCCTGGAGGCGCTGCGCCTCGACCCCGACAACGCCGACGTGCACTACCAGTTCGGCCTCTACTACAAGGTGATGAAGCAGCGGGCGCGCGCGCTCGGGGAGATGCAGACCGCGGTCCGGCTCAACCCGCGCCACCGCGGCGCGCGCGAGGAGCTGGAGATCCTCGGCACGCCGAAGGACAGCGCGCTCCTGAACCTGAAGAAGCTATTCAAGTAGCGCGATCGCGCTCCACGCGAACGCGGCGACGAGCAGGAGCAGGACGGCCTCGGGCGCCCGCCCGCGCGCGGCGGCCAGCCGCTCGCCGGCCGTCCGCGGTTCGTGCCGCAGTCGCGTCGGGCGCGTGACCAGCACGAGCGTGCCGCACCACAGCGCGGCCCCGGCGGCCCAGCCGGCGGCCGCTGGAAGCGCCGTCTCCAGCTCGAGCGCCTGCCACGTGGTCCCGACCAGGGCGAGCGCGACGATGGCCGCCGCCGCCAGCGCGGCCCGGCGCACGGCGACCTGGCGAAGCGGCGCGTCCGCCCGGTCGCGCTCGAGGCCGGCGACCCAGGCCGACACCACCACGGTCCAGCCGACGAAGTTCCCGATCGGCACCCCGAGCCACGCGCCGGGCGGGGTCCACCGCCAGAGGCCGGCGTGGACGGCGACCGGCTCGATCAGCACGTCGAGCGACGTGGCGACCACCGCCGCGGCGGCGGCGCGACGCGCGGCCGTGGGGAGCCCGCGGCGCGCGGCGACCGCGGTCGCGGACACGATCACCGCGGCCCACACCGCCGCCACCGCGATGGGGACGCCGCCGGGGGCCAGCCGCCAGGCCGTGCCGTAGTCGTGCGCCCGGAACAGGCGCATCCCCGCCCATTCGAGCGCGTAGCCGTAGGCCACCAGCGCGCCGATCTCGACCGTGGCGCGCGGCGTGCCGAGCGCCGTGCGCGCGTGGGCGAACGCGAGGGCCAGGGCCGCCGGCGCGACGACCAGCTCGTACGCCCCCGGCGCGAGCGGGCTCAAGGCCGGTCGGTGAACTCGGCCATCCCGTACCCCTGGGCACCGTCGAGCTCGTAGCGCGTGAACTGCTCGTCGAGCACCAGCCGGTACGGCGCGCCCGCGAGGTGTCGCCAGAGCCGGCGCTCGGGCTGCACCGGCACGCGCAGCGTCCGGAGCACCTGGCCGCGCAGCCGCAGGCTCGACGCGCCGGTCCAGACCTCGAGCGAGAACGCGCGCACGCGGCCGCCGTCGCGCTCCGCCGCGTACTCGAGCCGGGTCACGGGCTCGAGCCGGCCGTCGCGCCACACGAAGCCGCCCTCGATCAGCCGGCCGCGCGCCGCCGCCGCGAGCGCGTGGAGGGCGAGCCCGCCCAGCCGGAGCGTGAACAGCCGCCAGTGGTCGGCCGCATCCCAGTCGCGCAGGCCCCACGAGTGGTCGCGGCTGCCCGTGCCCTGGAACCTCCACGCGCGGTCGTCCACCGCCACCGTGCCGTTCCAGTCGCCGGACTGCTCGACGTGGTGCGCCGCCAGCTCGCGCATCGCGTGACGGACGTCGTCGGGAAGGCCGGCCGCGAGGTCCACCGCCGGCGTCCCGGCGTGGAACGTGAGGTCCAGGGCCACGCGCGCGGTGCGCGGGGCGAGCAGCAGCGGCAGCGGCCCCGGCGGGAACGCCGCGCCCTCGTGCGGCGCGCAATCGCCGGCGACGCGCAGGCCGGGCGGGTCCCAGGCGACGGTGATCGCGCCCACGGTCAGGCGGCGCTCCCCGAACCGGGCCGGAGCGCGGTCGAGCCGGAACAGCACGCGCCCGTCCGGCAGGCCGATGGCCGCCAGCGCCTCGCCGCGTCCGCCGCGGCGCACGCCGGCCGAGGCGACGACGGTGAGCCCGCGCGCGGGATCCTGCGCGTTCACGTAGACGCTCTCCCGCGCGCGGGGGTCGTCGAGGAGCGCGTGGAAAGGCTCGTCGCCCGGCGAGGCCACGACGAGCCGCGGCGCGCCCTCGGCCCCGCGCTCCGCCGCCGCGAGCGGGGTGACACGGCCTCGGGAGCCGTCCACCACCACGAGGTCGCCGGTGCGGATCCGCCGCGTGGCGTCGCGCACGTCCACGACGCAGGGCACGCCCAGCTCGCGCGCGACCACGGCGCCGTGCGAGAGCAGGCCTCCGACCTCGGCCACCGCGCCGGCCGCCGCCGCGAGCGCCGGCCCCAGCGCGGCGTCCAGGACCGGCGCCACCAGGACCTCGCCGGGCTCGAGCCGCTCGTGCTCGTCGCCCTCGACCACGCGCGCACGGCCGGCGCCGACGCCCGGGCTCACGCCGAGGCCCGGCAGGACCGGGCCGCCCGCCGGTTCGTCCGCGGGCACCGGCACCGTATCGGGGTCGGCCGCGTCCGCGCGCAGGTCCACCACGCGCGGCGCGGGCAGGGCCGCCTCGCGCTCGTGCGCCCGCCGGCGGCGTGCGATCGCGGCCAGCGGCAGAGGCGCGCCGCCCAGGGCTGCCACCAGCTCGTCGCGGGTCAGGAAGAACACGTCGTCCTCGACCGGCAGGCGCCCCGCGCGTACCAGCTGCCGCGCCGCGGCGCGCCCCAGGCCGCGCGCGCGGTCCACCAGCGCGATCGCCAGCGAC
>DATBIZ010000522.1:0-3869 GCA_036556645.1 Vicinamibacteria bacterium
CCACCGCGCGGTCCGCGTGGCGCGGCTGCGCCAGGCGGGCGTGCTCCGCACCAGCCCGCGCAGCGCTCGCTGGCTCTCCTTCACCGCCGAGCAGGCGGTCACGCCGCCGGCGGTCGCGTTCACCTGGAACGCGCGGGTCCGGGTCGCGCCGCTGGTCCACGTGAACGTCCGCGACGCGTACGCGGACGGCGAGGGCGCCGGCCAGGTGCGCCTGTTCTCGCTCCTCCCCCTGGGCGGCGCGCGCGGCGGCGAAGCGATGAACTCGGGCTCGCTGCACCGCTACCTGGCCGAGGCGGTGTGGTACCCGACGGCGCTGTGGCCCAGCCGCGGCCTCCGATGGTCGCCGCTGGATGCGAGCAGGGCGCTGGCGACGCTGACCGACCGCGGCACGACCGTGTCGCTCGCGTTCTCGTTCGACGAGGCCGGCGACGTGGCGGGGATCCACACGCCCGGAAGGTGGGGGAAGTTCGAGGACGGCTACCGGCAGGCGCCCTGGGAAGGGCATTTCCGTGGCTACGCCGAGCGCGACGGGCTGCGCGTGCCTGCGGAGGGCGAGGTCGGCTGGTACGACGCGGGCCGGTGGGAGTGCGTGTTCAGGGGCAGGCTGACGGACGCGCGCTACGAGCGGTGAGGTGTCTCACGACACCGCCGCATCCGCCGCCACCAGAGGCCCCGCGGCGGCCGTCGCACCCGCCGCCGCCGCGTGCCTCACCTCCGTGTGCCACCGCCACAGCAGGTACACCGCCGGGTAGACGAGCAGCTCGAGCAGGAACGAGGTCACGAGCCCGCCCACCATCGGCGCGGCCACGCGCTTCATCAGGTCCGCGCCGGGATAGGCCGACCACATGATCGGCATCAGGCCCATGAAGGCGGCCGTCACCGTCATCATCTTCGGCCGCACGCGCTTGACCGCGCCGTGCACGATCGCCTCCACCAGGTCGGTCCGCGAGCGCAGGCGGCCGTTGGCCTTCGCCTCGTCGTAGGCCAGGTCGAGGAAGAGCAGCATGAACACGCCGGTCTCCGCGTCGAGGCCCATCAGGGCGATCATGCCCACCCAGGCCGCGATCGAGACGTTGTAGTCGAGCGCCCACATCAGCCACACCGCGCCCACCGCCGAGAAGGGCACGGCCAGCATCACGATGGCGGCCTTCATGCCCGAGCGCGTGTTCAGGTAGAGCAGGAACAGGATGGTGGCCAGGGTCAGGGGCACCACGACCTTGAGCCGCTCGCGGACACGCAGCATGTTCTCGTATTGGCCGCTCCACTCCAGCGAGTAGCCCGCCGGGAGCGTGAGCCCGGCCGCCACCGCGCGCTTGGCGTCCTCGACGTAGCCGCCGATGTCGCGCCCGGCCATGTCCACGAACACGTAGCCGGCGAGCAGGCCGTTCTCGTTGCGGATCATCGAGGGCCCGCTGCGCAGGCGGAGATCGGCGAGCTGCGCCAGCGGGACCTGCGCGCCCGACGAGGCCATCACCAGCACGCGCCCGAGCGCGTCCGGGTCCTCGCGCAGCTCGCGCGGGTAGCGCACGTTCACCGGGAAGCGCGCGCGGCCTTCGATGGTGGTGGACACGTTTTCGCCGCCGACCGCGGACAGGATCACGTCCTGCACCTCGGCCACGGTCAGGCCGTGGCGGGCGAGCGCATCGCGGCGCAGGTCGAAGTCGAGGAAGTAGCCGCCGGCCACGCGTTCCGCGAACACGCTGCGCGTGCCGGGCACGCCGCGCAGCACCGCCTCGAGCCGCGCGCCGAGGGCCTCGATCTCGCGCAGGTCGGCGCCGTAGACCTTGATGCCCACCGGCGTGCGCACCCCGGTGCTGAGCATGTCGAGCCGCGCCTTGATCGGCATGGTCCAGGCGTTGGTGACGCCGGGGATCTGCAGCGCGCGGTCCATCTCCTCGACCAGCGCCTCGAAGGAGATGTGATCCGGCCAGGCGCGGCGGAAGACCGCGTTGGCCAGCCACTCCGGCGCGAAGCCCGACCACCAGCGCTCCTGGTTTCGCCACTGGCGCGTGGGCCTCAGCACCACGGTCGTCTCCATCATCGAGAACGGCGCCGGGTCGGTGGAGGTCTCGGCGCGGCCGGCCTTGCCGAAGACGCGCTCGACCTCCGGGAAGGAGCGCAGCACGCGGTCCTGCGCCTCGAGCAGCCGGCTCGCCTCGCCGACGGAGAGGCCCGGCAGCGTGGTCGGCATGTAGAGGATCGTTCCCTCGTTGAGCGGCGGCATGAACTCGTGGCCCAGGCGCAGGTACACGGGCACGGTGGTGGCCACGATCAGGACCGCCGCCGCGATCGTCGCCCTGGGATGCCGCAGCACGAGCCGGCAGGCCGGCTCGTAGAACCGGAACAGCAGGCGGCTCACCGGATGGCGCTCCTCCGGGTAGTAGCGGCCGACCGTGACCTGGTTCACCAGCCAGGCCAGCGGCCGCGGGCGGAAGCGCGCGAAGTCCATCCGCGTGAAGAGCATCCTCAGCGCGGGGTCGAGCGTCAGCGCGAGCGCCGCCGCGATCAGCATGGCCAGGTTCTTCGAGATGGCCAGCGGCTTGAAGAGCCGGCCCTCCTGGTCCACCAGGGTGAAGATCGGCACGAACGCGACCGCGATCACCAGCAGCGAGAAGAAGACCGACGGGCCGACCTCGAGCAGCGCCTGCAGCCGCACCTCGTGGTAGTCGCCCTTCCGCCCGCCCTCCTGCCACAGCTCGAGCTTCTTGTAGGCGTTCTCCACCTCGACGATCGCGCCGTCCACCAGCACGCCGATCGAGATCGCGATGCCGGCCAGCGACATGATGTTGGAGGAGAGCCCCATCAGCGACATGGGGATGAAGGCCAGCAGCACCGCCACCGGGATGGTGATGATCGGCACGATCGCGGAGGGGATGTGCCAGAGGAAGAGGAGGATCACCAGGCTCACGATCGCGATCTCCAGCAGCAGCTCGTCACGCAGGTTGTCGATCGAGCGCTGGATCAGCTCCGAGCGGTCGTAGGTGGTCACCACGCGCACGCCGGCGGGCAGGGAGGGCGCGATCTCGAGGAGGCGCTGCTTGACCCGCCGGATGATCTCGCGCGCGTTCTCGCCGTGGCGCATGACCACGATCCCCCCGACCGCGTCGCCCTCGCCGTCGAGGTCGCTCACGCCGCGCCGCATCTCGGGGCCGATGGCCACGTGGCCCACGTCGCGCAGGAGCACCGGCGTCCCGCGCCGGGCGCGCAGCACCACCTGCTCGAGGTCGGCGACCGAGCGGACGTAGCCGCGGCCGCGCACCATGAACTCGCGGCCGGAGGCCTCCACCACGCGCCCGCCGACCTCCTGGTTGCTCCCGCGCACCGCGCTGGTGACGTCCATGATCCCGAGGCCGTACGCGCGCAGGCGGGTGGGGTCCACCGTGACCTGGTACTGCGGCACGAAGCCGCCGATCGAGGCGACCTCCGCCACGCCGGGCACGGACTGGATGCGGTAACGCAGGTTCCAGTCCTGGAAGGTGCGCAGGTCGGCCAGCGAGTGCGTGCGCGAATCGTCCACCAGCGCGTACTGGAAGACCCAGCCCACCCCGGTGGCGTCCGGCCCCAGCTCGGTGCGCACGCCTTCGGGCAGCAGGGGCTGGATCTTGCTCAGGTACTCGAGCACGCGGCTGCGTGCCCAGTAGAGGTCGGTGCCGTCCTTGAAGATCACGTACACGTAGCTGAAACCGAAATCGCTGAAGCCGCGCACGGTCTTGACGCCGGGCGCGCCCAGCAGCGCGGTCACGATCGGGTAGGTGACCTGGTCCTCGACGATGTCGGGGCTGCGGTCCCAGCGCGAGTAGACGATCACCTGCGTGTCCGAGAGGTCGGGGATCGCGTCCACCGGCATGTGGCGGACGGTGTAGAGGCCG
>DATBIZ010000523.1:0-5625 GCA_036556645.1 Vicinamibacteria bacterium
CGAGCACGGCGCCGAGGTCGAGCGTCCGGGTGAGGTCGAGGGTGGCGGCCCGCAGGACCTCGGCCGTATTGTCCATCCGGCCGGAAGCCTACGCGGGGGCGGAGTTGGCGTCAATTCCAGGCCAATCAGCGGGATGTGTGACGCCGGACATATCCATTTTCCGGCGCCCCGGGTATTACGGACCGGCGAAAAGGGGGCCTACATGAAGAGGTTCGCGCGTGCCCTGGGGCTGATCGCCGGCATCGCCCTGCTCGGGACCGTCGTGACGAGCTCGCTGGCCGCGGCCCCGGAGAAGGCGAAAGAGCCCCCGACCGAAGCCGAGCTGCTGAAGAAGTCGTGCGACAAGGGCGCCGCGGACGACTGCTTCAAGCTCGCGCACATGCACCAGAAGGGCGAGGGTGCGCTGAAGGATCCCGGCAAGGCCACCGGCTTCCTGAAGAAGGCCTGCGAGATGCGCCACGGGCGCGCCTGCCTCGACCTGGCGACGATGGTGCGGGCCGGTGAGGGCGCCAAGCGCGACGTGCCCCGGGCGAACGGGCTCCTGACCCTGGCCTGCGAGCTGAAGGAGGCCGAGGGCTGCGCGCAGATCGGCCAACTGCTCTTCTCGGGCACCGACGTCGAGAAGGACCTCGGCGAGGCCGCGTCGTTCCTCCAGAAGGCGTGCGAGGGCGGCGTCGGACGGTCGTGCGGCACGCTGGCCGGCATGTACCTCGACGGCGTGCGCTTCCCGCGCGACCCGGGGCGGGCCGCCGACCTCCTGCAGAAGTCGTGCGATTCCGGCCAGCTCGACTCGTGCGTGCCGCTCGGCCGCCAGCTCGCCTCGGGCGAGGCGATGAAGAGGGACCTCCCCCGCGCGGCGGCGCTCTTCCGCCAGTCCTGCGAGGGCGGCGTGTCCGCCGGCTGCTTCGAGCTGGGCCTCGCGCACGAGAAGGGCCAGGGCGTCGCGCGCGACGCGGCGAAGGCGGTCGCGCTCCAGGCCAAGGCCTGCGAGGCGGGGATGGCGGCGGGCTGCCATGCCGCGGGCCGGCTCCACCGCGACGGCCTGGGGACGCCACGCGATCCCGCGCGCGCGGCCTCGCTGTTCCGCAAGGCCTGCGACGGCGAGTCGGGAGCCGGCTGCCTGGAGCTGGGCCTCGCCATGGAGATCGGCCGCGGCGCGGCGCGCGACCTCGCGCAGGCGGCGGCGCTCTACCAGAAGGCCTGCTCCGTGCAGGAGATGCGCGGGTGCACCCACCTCGGGCTGCTCTACCGGGGCGGCAAGGGCCTGGTGAAGGACCACGTGCGCGCGGCGAAGCTCTTCGGCGAGGGCTGCCACGGCGGCGACCTGCTCGGCTGCAGCTGGCTGGCGCTGTCGCTGGAGCGCGCCGAGGGCATCAGCCGCGATCTCGACAAGGCGATGGCGCTCTACCAGCGCACGTGCGACGCCGGCTTCGCCAACGACTGCTACAACCTCGGCGTGCAGTACCAGCGCCCGTTCGGGCGCACGGCCGAGCTGCCGCGGGCGGTGCCGCTCTACCAGAAGGCGTGCGCGGGGGGCACCGCGGTCGCGTGCTACGAGCTCGCGCTCTTGCACCAGGCCGGCGTGGGCGTGCCGAAAGACCCGCCGAAGGCGGTGGCCCTCCTCAAGCAGGCGTGCGGCGGCGGGCACACGATGTCCTGCGAGAAGGTGAAGTTCCGCTAGTTCCCGCGCGGCGCGCGCGGCTCGACGGTTGACCGCCGCGCCGCGGCCGGCATAGGCTCGCCCACCCATGAGAACCCCATTCCCTCGCCGGGCGCGGCGCGCCTGGATGGTGTCGGTCGTGTGCCTGACCGCCGCCGGCGCCGCCTTCGCGCGCGCGCAGCCGGCCGCGCCGGCCGCGGCCCCGGGCTCCACGCTGATCGTCAACGCGGTGGTCGTCGACGGCACCGGCGGGGCGCGCCGCGAGGCCGCCGTCCGCCTGCGCGGCGACCGCATCGTCGAGGTCGGCGCGCTGGCGCCGGCCGCCGGTGACACGATGGTGGACGCGCAGGGACTGGTGCTCGCGCCGGGCTTCATCGACACGCACAGCCACGGCGACCGCGGCGTGCTCGAGCATCCCGACGCGCTCGGCGCCGTGAGCCAGGGGATCACCACGATCGTCGGCGGCCAGGACGGAGGCTCGCCCCTGCCGCTCGCCGACTACTTCCGCAAGGTCGAGGCGGCTCGGCCCGCGGTCAACGTCGCGGCGTACGTCGGCCACGGCACGCTGCGCGACAAGGTCATGGGCGAGGACTTCCGCCGCCACGCCACCCCGGACGAGCTGGCGCGCATGCGCACGCTGCTCACGGACGAGCTCAAGGCGGGCGCGCTCGGCCTGTCCACCGGGCTCGAGTACGACCCCGGCATCTTCTCCGCGCCCGCGGAGGTGGTGGAGCTCGCGAAGCTGACCGCGCAGGCGGGCGGCCGTTACATCAGCCACGTGCGCAGCGAGGACCGGCGCTTCTGGGAGGCGATCGACGAGATCGTCGCGATCGGCCGCGAAGCGAAGATCCCGGTGCAGGTCTCCCACCTGAAGCTCGCGATGCGGAGCCTGTGGGGGCAGGCCGACGCGCTCGTCCGCAAGCTGGACCAGGCGCGTGCGTCCGGCGTGAACATCACGGCCGACATCTACCCGTACCTCTACTGGCAGTCCGGGCTCACCGTGCTCTTCCCGGAGCGGAACTTCGACCACCGCCCCACCGCGGAGTTCGTGCTGCGCGAGGTGTCGCGGCCCGAGGACCTGCTGCTCGGCCGCTACGCGGCGCAGCCCGCGTACACGGGGAAGACGGTGGCCGAGATCGCCCGCCTGCGGGCCGAGGAGCCGCCGGACACCCTGATGGCCCTGATCCGCGACGCGCTCGCGCACGAGAAGAAGACCGGCGACGGCGCGATGGGCGTGATCGGGACCAGCATGAGCGAGCCCGACGTCGAGCGCCTGCTGCAGTGGCCGCACGCGAACTTCTGCACCGACGGCGAGCTCTCCGGCCGGCATCCGCGCGGCTTCGGCAGCTACCCGCGCATCCTCGGCCGCTACGTGCGCGAGCGGAAGGTGCTGGCGCTCGAGGAGGCCATCCGCAAGGCGACGAGCCTGGCCGCGGAGAACGTCGGGATCCGCGACCGCGGGACGATCCGCGCCGGCGCGTTCGCGGACCTCGTCCTGTTCGACCCGGCCACCGTGATGGACCGCGCGACCACGGGCGAGCCGCAGGCGGTGTCGGTGGGCATCGCCCGCGTGTGGGTCAACGGCGCGTCCGTGTACGAGAGCGGCGCCGTCCGCGGGTCGCGTCCGGGTCGGGTGCTCCGGCGCGAGGCGCGCGACTAGGATCCCGCTTCACGGCCACGCGCTCCTCCCCTCCGCGCAACCGGCGCTGCTTCCGACCGGGACCCGAACCCGCCGAGGTACGACGGCGCCTGAACCCGGCTACCGGGGCCGGGCCTCGGGCGGGGACGGCGCGTGCTCGACCGCGACACCGTGCACGTACACCATCTCGCCGCCGAGCCATCCCGAGACGCCGATCAGCGCGACCCCGAGCACCGTCAGCAGCAGGGGTGGCTCGCTGGCCGGCGCAGCCTGCCAGCGCACCCAGAAGTTCCAGGTGAACACGGCGACCGCGGCCAGGTTCAGGGCCATGTGCCAGAGCCCGAGCTTCCTCACCGGCGGGTCCTTGAGCGACAGCAGGTCGATCAGCCCGGGCAGGGCGGCGACCAGGGCGCCGGCCACGCCGACGGCGACCGCGATCCGGGCCGCGGCCGCCCACGTCTCGCCGCCGCGGCCCGACCAGGTGACGACGTCGGCCACCAGGGCGAAGATCCAGAGCCCGATGGGAAGCGGCACGAGCATCGGATGGATCGGATGCCCCTTGAAGCTGGCAGGGCTGCGCATCGGGTGGCCCCCTTTCCGCGCGGTGTCGTCGCCGGCTGATCACTCACGATAGGGACGATTCGTCGGGCGCGTCAAGCTCTTCCTGAGATCCGGGCCGACCGGGGAGAGCACCGTACGCCGGCCCCGCACCCCCGTCGTGTCGCGGCGCCGGAGGCGCTCCGGATCGGGCTCGGACGGCGCCTGCGCGCGTTCGCCCGGTGACTAATGGACGTCCATCAGCGTGGACGTCACGAACAACGCCGGGTCGAGCTGTGGCGGCGCGTCGAGCGGCATGCCGAGCGCGCGCTTGATCGCGCGGTAGCAGAGGGTCGCCGCGTCGTACTTCAGCTCGGTCAGCCGGCGAAGCACCTCCGCGGTCACCGCCCGGTCGTCCTCTCCGAGCGCGGCCCGGCGCGCCTGCCAGACGCGCTCGAACAGCTCCGGCGCGGCGCCGAGCTGGCCCACCACCAGCTCGCGCATCCAGTCGGTCTCGCTGGCCTCCTGCGCCTGCGGGCCGCCGCAGCGCGAGCAGCGGCCGGGCTCCGGCTTCGTGCCGACCACGTCCCGCGCGGCGGAGAGCAGGCCGTTCATCAGGGCCACGTAGGTCAGCAGCGGATCGCGGGCGGCCAGGCCGCGCCGGAGCCAGAGCAGCGCGTTGAACACGTGGGAGCTGGGCGTGGCCTGGGCGAACGGCGCGTCCGGCCAGTGCAGCCGCGCGGGCGCCTGGCCGGAGCGGCTCGACGGCTCCAGCGTGGTCGAGAACGTGGAGCCCTCGCCGGTGCGGCTGGTCTGCGCGTTGATCGCCACGCACCGCACGCCGGCCAGGAACGAGAGCAGGCCCAGGAACCTCTCGACGAGCAGCGCGCTGGCCGTGTCGATCGCCTGGTCCGCGCCCTCCGGCGGGCCGTCCGGCACGTAGAACGTGGCGGACACGAAGATGCCCGGCTGGCCGGTTCCCTCGTTGCTGGCGCGCTCGATCGCGGCGGCGTGGACGGGCACCTCGAGGTGCTCGAAGAGGGCCAGCGCTCGCTGGCGGTCCTCGGCCGAGGCGACCAGCCCCGGCACGATGAACTGCACCGTGGCCGAGACGTGCCCCTCCTTGCGCGGTGCCAGCACGCGCGGCGGTCCGAGGAACGGGCGCGGCCGCGCCAGCGCGGTTCGGAGCGATCCTTCGAGCGGCATCCGGGCACCTCCGGGCGAGTCCGTCGAGGTGGGAGACCCTGGAGATTATCCGCCAACCGCCAAACCCCGCGTGATCTACCGCACGCGCTCCTCGCCGCGGAGCCGGCGGGCCCGGCACCCGCGCCGTAACGGCTGTGCGATGCTGGAACGAATGGCGACGCGCCGCAGGCTGGCCGTGGGCGCGGAGGTCCAGCCGCAAGGAGGCGTTCACTTCCGCGTCTGGGCGCCGCGCCGGCGTTCCGTGGAGGTCGTGTTCGAGGGGAGCGCGGCGGCGGTGCGCCTGGACGCCGAGCCCGATGGGTATTTCTCCGGGCTCGCTCCGCGCGCGGCCGCGGGCGCGCGCTACCGCTACCGCCTCGACGGCGGCGACGCGTTCCCGGACCCGGCGGCGCGCTTCCAGCCGGACGGACCGGACGGCCCGTCGGAGGTGGTGGATCCGGGGCGCTTCGACTGGACCGACGGCGCGTGGAAGGGCGTGTCCGCGCGCGGGCAGGTGATCTACGAGATGCACGTCGGGACGCTCACGCCCGAGGGAACCTGGGAGGCGGCCGCGCGCGAGCTCGAGCCGCTCGCCGAGCTGGGC
>DATBIZ010000524.1:0-18559 GCA_036556645.1 Vicinamibacteria bacterium
GGTCTCCGTGATCGGGCGGCGCCCGTTGCTGCTCGCCGCGCCCGCCCACGACGCGACGAGCACGAGCCCGACGGCGCCGATCCGCGGACGGCCGATGAGCCGCATGCGCTCTAGGGCCGCTTCCGCTTCGCGGCGGCGCGCTCGACGTCGGCCCGGAAGGCCTCGAAGAGCGGGATCTTCCCGCTCAGCCCGTTGGACGCCGCCATCCGCCACAGGGGCGTGCTCGGCGATCCGCCGGTGTCGTAGACGGCGAGCATGTCGTCGCGCGAGGAGAACGCGCCCCCGTAGGCGCGCTGGGCACCACCCGCGCGGGCGGGCGGGACGCCGCCACCGGTGCCCCCGCCCACGGCTACCCCGCCGCCGACGCTGACCCGGCGGCCCTGCCGCACCACGAGCAGCAGCTCGGCCTGCGCCAGGCGGTTCACGACGACGTACCGGTCCGAGCCCTCGAGGCGCTGGCGGATCTCGTCGAGCGCCTCGCGCTCGCGGGGGGTCGCGCGCCAGGCGTCCCGGATCAGCTCCTCCGCCGCCACGATCCGGTCACCCAGGTCGATGCCGAGGGCGACGTACTGGCCGACGAGCAGGCGTTCCGGAACCGTCGGGGACTCCGCAGCGACGTTCCGAGGGAAGACGACGGCGGCCGCGGCCGCCAGGGCGAGAGTGGCCGTCCGAGTCATGGCACCCTCCTTGGGGCGAGATCGACGACGCTCGTGTGCGGACTGGGGAACGCTGCGATCGACCGGACAGGTTGGAGGCGGCGAGCGGATTTGAACCGCTGAGTAGAGGTTTTGCAGACCTCCGCCTTAACCACTTGGCTACGCCGCCCCGAGCCACCCAATATAGAAGAAGGCACTGGCCAGATCAAGACTTACGGGGGCGCGGGGGTTGACGGCGGAGCGGCCGGTTGCGTAGGATGGGTGGTCCGCTGAGCGGGAATAACTCAGTGGTAGAGTGCGACCTTGCCAAGGTCGAAGTCGCGGGTTCGAATCCCGTTTCCCGCTCCAACCTCCCGACAGCTGAAGCCGGTCACTCGTTCCGGAACGAGTGAACGTCGCTACTCCGGCAGGTCCATCACCCACAGGTCGGCCTTCATCTCCGTCAGCTCGTAGGCGATCCGGTCGCCGGCCGCCGACCAGCTCGGGTAGCGCACGAACGTCCGCACGTCGCGGTAGTCGGTGAGCCGGCGCTGCTCGCCGTCCAGCGACACCCAGTAGACGTTCCAGACGCCGCCGTGACGCGCGACGTAGCTGATCCGGCGGCCGTCCGGCGACCAGCCGTGCGCCCAGTGCTGGCCGGGCGCGGTGGTGATCGCCCGCGGCGTCCCGCCCGCGGCGGGGATCACCGCCACCTGCGTCGTGTCGGGTCCGCGGAAGAGCTCCACGGCGATGGACCGGCCGTCGGGGCTCGGCGCGGGCCAGCCCGCGCCCTCGCGGTCCGAGGTGAGCTGGCGGAGCTGGCCGCTCTCGAAGTCCGCGCGCCACACGTTGAGCCGCCCGTCGCGCTGGCTATGGAAGACGATGCCGCTGCCGTCGGGGAGCAGCCGCGCGTGCCCCACGTCGCCGGTCAGCTCGGTGAGCACGCGCGTGTGCCCGTCGAGGCCCAGCGACAGGTAGCGCAGCGCGTCGCCGACCCGCGTCACCACGCCGACGCGGTCGCTCGAGGGGAACCAGTCCGGCAGCGCGATCGCGTCCACCTTCATGCTGGGCAGGATCTGCGCCGCCTCGCCGTTGGCCGTGTCCACGACCCACACCTCGGAGCCCTCGCCCGCGCGGAAGGTCAGGTAGGCGATGCGCCGGCCGTCGCGCGAGAAGACGGGCGCCACCTTGCGCCCGCGCGAGTCGCGCGTGAGCGGGGCCGGCGCGCCGGTGGGCATGCCGTCCGCCCCCACCGGAACCGCGACCACCGAGGACGACATCGAGGCCAGCGCGAAGGCGAGCCGCTTCCCGTCGCGCGACAGCGCGAGATGGCGGGCGGTGTCGCTGCCGGTGTCGAGCAGCTCCTCGGGATCGTCGGCCGAGGTGCCGTCGCTCGCCAGCCGCGTACGCAGGATACGCCCCTCGCGCGGGTTCACCGCGCTCCAGTAGAGCGTGCCGCCGGGCGAGAAGAGCACGTCGCTCGCGCTGCGGGCCTGCGAGATCTGGCGCAGGCCGCCGCCGTCCAGGCCGACCGTCCACACCCCGTCGGCGACGAAGCCGAGCCGCCCGTCCGCCAGGAACGTGTGCGGCCCGTGGCCGCCGCGCGGGTGGCCCGGGCGCGTCACCGGGCGCGGCGTGCCGCCGCCCGCCGGCACCACCCACAGCGTCGCCGGCACGACCGGGATCGCGGGCAGGTCCGCGAGCGAGTGCGACTGGAACGCGACCTGCTCGCCGTCGGGCGACCAAACCGGCCGCGATCCGAACTCGGTCAGCCGCCGCGGCGCGCCGCCGAGCGCGGCCACGATCCACACCCCGCCGCGGGTCATCGAGTGATAGGCGAGCAGGCGTCCGTCGGGAGACCACGCCGGCTGCACGTTGCCGGCGCCGTCGCTGGTCACCTGCACCTCGCGCGCGCCCGCGGCCAGCGGGCGCACGTAGATCTCGAGCTGGCCGGTCCGGTCGGAGACGAAGGCCAGCGTGCCGCCGTCGGGCGAGAAGCTCGGGAAGCCGTTGAAGCCGATCCAGGAGCTGACCAGCACGCGCCGCGGCTGCGGGCGCGGGCGGCTGGCGCCCGGGTCGCGGCCGGCCCACCAGCCCCCCGCCGCGCTCACCGCCACGAGCACGGCCACCGCCGCCGCGATGGCCCAGGCCCGCGGATGCCGTGCCCCACGAGGCGGCACCGGCGGGGCCGCCGGGGCCGCCGGCCGACCGCCGCCCTCCTCGACCTGGACCTCGGCCAGGAAGCGGTACCCGCGCGTCGGCACCGTCTCCAGGTAGCGCGCCTCGCGCGCGTCGTCGCCGATCGCCTTGCGGAGCTGCGCGACCGCCCGCGTGAGCGCGCCTTCGGAGACCGCGGTGTCGCCCCACACCGTGGCGAGCAGCGTGCGCTTCTCGACCAGCCGCCCGCGGCTCTCGATCAGGTGCGCGAGCACCTCGAGCACCCTGGGCTCGACGTGCACCACCTCGCCCGCCCGCGTCAGCCGGAACGCGCCGGGGTCGAACACCACGTCGCCGAACCGGTAGCGCGCGCTCACGCTCTCGTCACCTCGCCGGGCGCCCGCGGGAGAAACATCGCGGCCCCATCACGACCCCATCCGGTCCCCGGCCGAGCTTGCGGGGCATGGAGAGGATCCCGCCGACATCGCAGTCTAGAACACGCGCGGCGCTGGCGCTGGGCGCGCTCCTCGCCGGAAGCGCCGGCGTCGCCGCCGACGCGCGGGAATTCACGCGCTCCGCGCCGCGCGCGCGCCCCGTGATCGTGCCGGTGCGCGTCCAGGGCGTTGGACCGTTCCCGTTCCTGCTCGACACCGGGGCGGACACGACCGTCGTCCACACCGACCTCGCGCGCCGCCTCCGCCTCACGCCCACCGCGCGCATCGAGCTGGTGACCGTCGCCGGCGCGCGGCTGGTGCCGCAGGCCCACGTAGACCTCGCGATCGGCGAGACCGCGGTCGGCCGCGTGGAGGTGCTGATCCACGACCTGGCCGCCGCGCGCGCGCACGACGGCCGCATCGCCGGGATCCTGGGCCGCAACGCGCTCGGGTCCGCGCCGTTCACGATCGACCACGAGCGTGGCCGCCTCGTCCTGGGAACGAGCGCCCCGCGCGGAGCGGTGCGCTACGACGACCGGGACGGCCGCCCCGTGATCGACGCGCGCCTGCGCTGCGGCGGTCCCCCGCTCCGGCTCGCCCTCGATTCCGGCCTGAACGGGCTGATCCTGTTCGAGCGCGCGCGGGCCTGGCCCGTGGTCACGTCCGGCCGCGTCGCGGCCCTCACGAACGCCGGAACGGCCTGGCTGCGCACGGGCCGCGTCGAGTCCCTCTGCGTGGGCCGGGCCCGGCTGCTCGATCTGCCCGTCGCCGTGCAGGGCGGAGCCGGCGCGGACGGCCGCCCCGAGGACGGGCTGCTCCCCACCGGCCTCTTCGCGCGCGTGCACGTCGATCCGCGGGCGAAGACGGTGACGCTGGAGCCCTGGTGACCGCCCCGGCTCAGGCCCCGCCCGCGTCGAAGGCGCCAGGCTCGTGGCGGATCTGCGGCTGTCCGTCCACCCAGTCGATCGAGACCACGTCGAAGCGGAGCGGGCTCTCGCTGAGGCCGCGCGCGGCCGCGTAGAGCCGCGCCGCCCTCACGATGCGGCGCCGCTTGCCGAAGGTCACCGCCTCGTGGCCCTGGCCGTGCGACTCGCCGTGCCGCTCCTTCACCTCCACGAACACCGTGGTGTCGCCTTGCCGTGCCACCACGTCCACCTCGCCGGAGCGGCAGCGGTAGTTGCGCTCGACCACCGCGAAGCCCCGCTCCTGCAGGTACCGGCACGCCAGCGACTCGCCGGCCGCCCCGGGCCGGTCGGGCCTTCCGGTGAAGCCGCCGAACCAGCCGCTCAACGGACCCGCCGCCATCGGGTGCCCTTCGGCGTGTCCTCGAGAATGATCCCCATCTCCTCCAGCTTTCTGCGGGCCTGGTCGGCCCGCGCGAAGTCCCTGCGCTTGCGCGCGTCCTGGCGCTCGTCGAGGAGCTCCTGCTCCTCGGCCGAGAGCCGGTCCTCCTCGCCCGCCGGCACGAACACGCCGAGCACCGCGTCCATCGCCTCCACCTGCGCGCGCGCGGCGTCCGCGCCCGCGCGGGTGACCGTTCCGCCCGCCAGCAGCGCGTTCACTTCCCCCACCATCACGTGCACGGCGGCCAGCGCCTCCGGCGTGTTGAGGTCGTCGGAGAGCGCGCGGTCGAACGTGTCGCGCGCGCGGTCGAGGCAGGCTTGCAGCTCCGGCGCCACCGGCCCGTCCCTGTCCACCTCGCCCAGCCGCTGCAGGAGCCCCTGCACGCGCTGCAGCGCGGCCGCCGCCTGCTTCAATCCCTCCCAGGTGAAGTTGAGCTGGGTGCGGTAGTGCGCGGTGAGCAGGAGGTAGCGGATCGCGTCGGGCTTGTGGCCCTTCTCGATCAGCTCCGGGATCGTGAAGACGTTGCCCTTGCTCTTGGACATCGTCTCGTTCTCGATCAGCAGGTGGTCCACGTGCACCCAGTGGCGCACGAACGGCTTGCCCGTCCCGCACACGCTCTGCGCGATCTCGTTCTCGTGGTGCGGGAAGATCAGGTCCACGCCCCCGGCGTGCAGGTCGAAGGTCTCGCCGAGGTAGCGCATGCTCATCGCCGAGCACTCGATGTGCCACCCGGGGCGGCCGCGCCCGAACGGGGCGTCCCACTGCGCCCACTCCGGCTCGCCGGCCTTCGCCTTCCAGAGCGCGAAGTCGCGCGCGTTCTCCTTGTCGTACTTGTCCGTGTCCACGCGCGCCCCGGCCTTGATCCCGGACACGTCGAGGCGCGAGAGCCGGCCGTACTCCGGGAAGGTCGAGATGCGGAAGTAGACGCTGCCCTCCACGTCGTAGGTGTGGCCCCGCGCCTGGAGCGACTGGATGAGGCGCACCATGTCCGCGACGTGGTCGGTCGCCCGCGGCACGATCTCCGGCGTCTGGTTGCGCAGCGTGGCCATGTCCTCGCGGAACGACTGGATGTGGGGCGCGGTGAACGCGGCCAGGTCGCGGCCCGCCTCGGCGGCCAGGGCGATGATGCGGTCGTCCACGTCGGTGATGTTCATGACGTGGGTGACCTGGTAGCCCTGGTACCGCAGGACGCGGCGCAACAGGTCCACGGCCACGAACGTGCGGTAGTTGCCCACGTGGCCGCGGCTGTAGACGGTGAGCCCGCAGACGTAGAGCCTCACGCGCGGCGGGTCGAGCGGTGCCAGTGGCTCGACGCGCCCGGTCAACGTGTTGTACAGGCTCAGCGACATCGCGCCCGGGAGCCTACAACGCCCTCAGGACGAGGGCGGTCAGGTCGTCGCTGCAGCCGCGCTCGGCGGTCCAGGCGCTGACCGCGTCGAACAGCACCGCCAGGTGGCGCTCGGCGCTCTCCCCGGCCGCCACCGAGAGGGCCTGCACGAGCCGTTCGTCTCCCAGCTCGCGCTCGTCGGGCGAGAAGGCCTCGGTGGCGCCGTCGGTGACGATCGTGACCACGTCCCCCGGCGACAGCACGATCTCGCCGGCCTCGTAGCGGACGCCTTCGAGCAGGCCCAGCACCGGCCCGCCCGCGTTCAGGCGGCGCGCGGGGCCGTCGCGGCGCATCCAGAAGGGCGGCACGTGGCCGGCGTTCACGTAGGTCATCCGGCGGCGCGCGGGGTCCAGCTCGGCGTAGACGAGCGTCACGAACTTGCTCGCCTGCGTGCTCTCGTAGAGGAACGCGTTGACCCGCTCCATCACCCGGGCCGGCGGCGCGGTGCCGGCCAGGGCGCGCAGCGAGGCGTGCACCGAGGCCATCAGGATGCTGGCCGGCGTCCCCTTTCCCGAGACGTCCGCGATGATCAGCGCCCAGCGGCCCTCGGGCAGCGGGATGAAGTCGTAGTAGTCGCCGCCGACCTGGTAACAGGCCACGCTGCGCGCGGCCAGCTCGAAGCCCTCCACCTGCGGCGTGCCGGTCGGGAACAAGCTCTGCTGGATCTCCCGCGCGATCTGCAGCTCCTTGTCCTGGCGCTGCTTCTCGAGCTGCACGCGGTGGAGGCGCACGGTCTCCAGCGCGGCCAGCGCCTGGCGGGCCAGCGTCTGGGCGAAGTCGCGGTCCTCCTCGCTGAACGGCGCGCCGGAGACGCGCTCGCCCACGGTCAGGAAGCCCCGGACCGAGGCCCCGACCGAGAGCGGGACCACCATCGCCATGCGCTGGCGCTGCAGCCGGTCGCGCAGCGCGCCCGGGGGCAGCTCCGCCACGTCGATCGCCTTGCGCAGCGCGTTGCGGATCGCCGCCGCCTCCTCCTCGGGGACCAGCCGCGCGCCCTCTTCCGCGCGCGCGCCGCGCTCGTGCGCCAGGGCGAGCCCGCCCGGCCCGTCGAGGTAGAGCGCGCAGCGCGAGACGAGCAGGTGGCCCATCAGGGTGGTGGTCACCAGGTTCTTGATCGTCTCCTCGTCGAAGCTGGCGGTCAGCTCGCGGCTGATGTCGAACAGGTTGTGGAGCTGGAACACCTTCACGGACAGGCGCTGGTTCACCGAGCGCAGCTCGTCGTAGATCAGGCCGTTCTCGATGGGGGTGGAAGCGCAGGCGGCCACGCTGCGCAGGAACGCGGTCTCCTCGTCCGCGTACGGTCGCGCGTCCGCGCGCGGGCCGAGGCCGATGACCGCCACCACGCGCTCGGCCTTGAAGATCGGGCACAGCAGCTCCAGCCCCAGCGCCTCGAAGACGTCGGCGTGCCGCGCCGCGCCGCGCCGGACGATCTCGTCGGCGGACACCGCGCTCAGGCCCACGCCTTCGGCGCGGCCGTCGGGAACCCCCCGCGAGGCCTGCACCTCGTAGCGCCCGCTCGGGCGGCGCACGAACACGCAGCCGCGGGTGGCCTGCAGCTCCCCCATCACCACCAGCAGCGCCGCTTCGAGCACCTCGCCGGTGGACGCGCTGGAGCTGAGCGTGACGGTCAGGTCGAGCAGCGAGATCAGCTCCGACATGCGCTTGAGCAGCGCGGACGCGTCCGTGGGATCGCGCCGGAAGTCGTCGAGGGCCTTCTGGTACTGCAGGACGACCGGAAGCGCCGTGGTGGCCGGCATCGCAGGCTCAGCGACCCTCAGCCGGGCCGTCCTTTCGCTTGACCAGCCGGCAGACGTTCCGGCGGGCCGATCGCTGGAACGTCACGGAGTCCATGATCTTCTCCATCAGGTGGACGCCGAGGCCGCCGGTCCGCCGCTCGCTGACGTAGCGGTCGAGGTCCACCCGCGGCATCGTGCGCGGGTCCACCATGTCGCCGGTGTCCACGACCTCCACCTGGAATTCCCCCGCGCGGTCCTCGTAGCGCACCTCGAACGTGCGGTCGGCGGCGCCGTGGTACGCGTGCTCGATCACGTTGCTCGCCGCCTCGTCCACGGCCAGCGCCAGGCGGTCCGGCTGGCCTTCGCCGAAGCCGGCCGCCTCGGCCATCCGCTTGGTCAGCTCCTTGACCAGCGCCAGGAACGAGGTCTCGCTCGGCACGACCAGCGCCAGGTCCGGCCGCGGCGCCGCCGGGCGGCGGGGCGGGGCGGCCGCCCGCGCCCTGCGACTTCCGGCCTGCCCGCGCGCCGCGCTCAACGCATCACGACGCGGCGGGAGCCTCCCGGAAGCTCCGGATCGCGTCCATCTCGGACGGGAAGATGCGGTAGAGGTGGTGGAAGCCCAGTATTTCGAAGATGTTGCGGACGGTCTCGTTCAGCGCGGCCAGCCGCAGGTCGCCCCCGTTGCCGCGGATCTCCTCGATCGCGCCCATCATCGCGCCGAGCCCCGCGCTCGCGATGTAGGTGAGGCCCTCGCAGTTCACCACGAGCTTGAACCTCTTCTGCTCCAGTGCTTTCTGGATCTCCCCCTCGAAGCGGCGGACCGTGTGCGCATTGATGAAGCCCCGGGGATAGAGCAGGGTGACGTCCCCGACCTCGCGCGTTTCGACGCTCAGCTCGCTCACCGGGTGGAAGCGAGGCCGATGCGGGGCCTCGGGGCGACTATAGCTTGCGCCCGGAGCCGTCGTCCAACAGGGGCCGGGCGCGCTCGATGTCGCGCCGGATCTGCTCGACCAGGGCCTGGGGACCCGGGAACGCCTGCTCGTCGCGCAGCCGGGCCACGAATTCCAGGCGCATGTGGCGGCCGTAGAGGTCGAGGTCCCGGTCGAGGAGGTGGGCCTCGACCGTGGTGTGCCGTCCGGCGAACGTCGGACGCGTCCCGACGTTGACCACGGAGGGCCACCGCGGACGCTCGCCGGCCTCGAGCAGCCGGCACCAGCCGGCGTAGACCCCGAGCGCCGGCAAGGCCTCGTTGAGGAGGTCGAGGTTCGCGGTCGGCACGCCCAGCGCTCGCCCGCGGCCTTCCCCTCGCGCCACGGTCCCGTCCACGAAGTACGGCCGGCCGAGCAGCGCCGCCGCCTCCTCGACGCGCCCTTTCTGCAGCGCCCGGCGGACCCGCGTGCTGCTGATCGGCTCGCCCTCGTGCTCGACCGGGGCGATGGCCTGCACCGCGAACCCGAGCGCCTCGCCCAGGCGCGCGAGCAGTGCCGCGTCGCCGGCACGGTCGTGCCCGAACCGGAAGGCCCGTCCCACGACCACCGCCCGCGCGTGCAGGGTCTCGGCCAGGACCTCACGCACGAACGCCTCCGCGCTCTGCGCGGCGCGCGGCGCGTCGAAGGGCACCACGACCAGGGCGTCGAGACCGAGCCCCGAGAGCAGCTCGGCCTTCTGCTCGAGCGTGGTCAGCGCGGGCCCGGCGCGGGCGGCGTCGAGCACGCGCGCGGGGTGCGGATCGAACGTGAGGGCGGCGGCGGCGCCCTGGCGGCGGTGCGCCTCCTCGACCGCGGTCGCGACCAGCGCCTGGTGCCCGCGGTGGACGCCGTCGAAGTTGCCGATCGTGACGGCCGGGGCCGGCCAATCGAACCGCGACCCCGGCTCCAGCCGGACGACCTTCACGCCCGGGCCTCGCCTACCTGTCTTGGGAAACGGCCCGGTCGATCACGCTGTCCGGGAGCTTCCGGCCGGCGTCGTCCACCGCGCTGAGCAGGTAGCCGGAGCCGTCGGCCTGGATCGCGTAGTGGAACGGGCGCTGCCAGGGGTCCTTGAGGTAGCTGCGGTCCACGAGCCCGCGCGCGACCAGGTCCTCGAGCGTCCGGGGCAGCGCGCCCTGGGCCAGGCGGTAGGCCAGCACGGACTGGTCGAGCCGCTGCAGGCGCGAGCGCATCACGTCGCCGAGCAGCACGTCGTAGGAGCCTTCCAGGAAGCCGGGCTGTCCCACCACCGCCAGCGGGTCCGCCCGGCGCATGGCCACGCTGGCCAGCGCGATGGCCACGATCACGGCCACCGCGGCCCACCCCGGAGCCGCCGAGACCGGCGCGTCCTGGCGCCCGAGGTCCACGTCCCGGGCCACGCCGCGGCCGACCGTGGTGATCAGGTTCCGGTTGAGCAGGTCGAAGAGGATCCGGCAGACGTCGAACTCGCCGGTGCCCGTGGAGTCGATGATCGCCTGCACGGTGCGGGCGCCGTCCACCTTGCGGAAGATCTCGTCCTCGTGGGGCGTCAGCCGCACCTTCCCCGCCGTCGGCGCGCGCTCCCCCGGCCCGCCGTCCTCGCTCGCCCCGACCTCGATCGTCGCGTGCGCGACCACGGGGCGGAACACGATGTCCATCGAGGGGATCTTCTTCTCGATGATGGGCCACTCGTCCACCATCCGGATCCCTTCCATCAGGATGAAGTCGGCGCTGAGCGGCGTGAAGTGCTCGCGGTCGTACTCCACCGAGTCGGTGGGGGCGAAGTGGTACTCGCCGTCGCGCCAGCGGAAGACCTTGAAGACGATCTGCGAGATCTGCACGTGCAGCGCGTCCTTGAGGTCCTTCTCGGTGATGTAGTTGTTCACGGTCAGCACGTGGCCCAGCCGCTGCAGGGTCGCCTTCTGGGTGAGCAGCGCCTCGTCGAGCTTGTCCTTGGCGAGCTTGCCCTGCTTGACGAGCACGTTGCCGAGGCGCTCCTCGAGCCGCTTGGTGTTCGAGTCGGCCATCACCACCATGCCGCCCTCGAACGTCACCGTCACCACGTCCTTCTCGTTCTTCAGGGTCAACACGCCGGTCTTCCGCTGCAGGCCGATGAGCTGGAAGATGTCCGGGAGCCCGAAATCCTTGATCGTGCCTTCGAGGGCCATTAGGCGGCGTAGTCCCTTCGGGGCGGCCGGCTGCCGGCGGGCATCGCGATCTCCACGTCCGGCCGCAGCCGGTTGGCGGCGAAGTAGACGACGAGCAACAGCACCGCCGCCACCCCCAGGCCCCAGGGCGGCATCAGGTCGGAGGGAGCGTCGGTGAGCGGCACCAGGCCGGCGGCCACCACCAGCAGCGACAGCACCGCGGCCCACACCGCGACCAGGATCACGCCGAGCAGCGGGCTCTGGGTGTAGAGCTGCCCGGCGCCGGGCAGCGCCAGCGACAGCACGCGGAACACCCGGTCGCGCCGGCCCTCCTCCTCCTGCACCTCGAGCAGCTTCTGGTTGCGCGCGGGGCCGGAGACGCCGTCGCGCACGATGAAGAGGTGGTGGCACTGCGTGCACAGGCCGCCGGAGGCGCCGAGCTGGCAGCGCTTGCAGAACGGGGTGCCGCACTTGACGCACCGGCGCGTGAACATCCGCGGGCCGCGCCAGCGCGAGAGGACGAGCACGACCACCGCGAACACGCCCAGGAACACGCTGACGCGGTTGAGCAGGCCCTCGGCGATCACGCGCGGCGGCGTGGCGGCCACGCCCTGCCCGGCGATGTTCTCGAGCGCCACGCCCTCGGTGCGGCCCAGGAACTTCGCCCACAGCTCGTCGTCGGTGGCGGCGAGGTCCACCACCGCGTAGTCGCCCTTGTCGTACTTCCAGGCCGCGTCGTACGAGCGCACGAGCGCGCCGTCGAGCCGGTCCGCCTGCGAGCGCGCCTCCTGCGCGGGCTGGTACTGGAAGAGCTGGAGATGGGCCAGGGACAGGTTGTAGTAGAAGGTCGCGCCGATGGGCGGCGCCGGCGCGCCCTCGATGCCGAGCTTGTAGCGGGCGATCGCGGCCTGGAACTCGCCGCCCGCGTACTCGAGGTTCGCCAGGTTGTTCAGCGCGAAGCTGGCGCCGGGCTCACGGCGCAGGATGTCGCGGTAGAGGGCGGCCGCGTCCTCGTAGCGGCCGGCCTTGCGGTACTGCGCCGCGAGCAGGTACACGAGGTCGAGGTCGTCGGGGTTCGTCCGCGACGCCTCCTCGAGGATCGACGTCGCGCGCGCGTCGGGCCCTCCCTCGAGGGACTCGACCCCGGCCAGGAAGAGCGGGTTGCGCTGGGCGAGCGCGCGCGCCTCGAGCATCTTGGTGAGCGGCCCCACCGCCAGCGCGGCCAGGAGCAGGGCGCCCACGACCAGCTTCTCCTTGCCGTCGAGGTAGATGAAGAGGAGCCCGAGCATCCAGAGCGGCACCCAGGCCCATCCCTGGAAGGTCACCGCCGGCAGCAGCAGGAGCAGCGCGCAGAGCGCGCGCGGCACGGTGGCGCCGCGCGGCGCTCCCATCGTCTCCTCGAGGTCGTGCAGCAGCAGCCCCCCGTGCCGGGACAGCATCGCGAGCGCCATCACGCAGGCGACCACGAGCAGCGAGAGCAGGGCGACGGGCACCACCAGCGACACGAGCTGATGGCGTCCCTGGATCGTGGGCAGGTGCGCGGTGAGGCCCGACGCGCTGTGCTTCAGCGCGCCGACGATCCCCACCGGCCCCTCCTTGAGCGCGGCGCGCGCCAGCGCGAAGTGGGCATCGGGCAGGTAGGGATCGAGGCTGAGCGCGTTGCGGAAGGACTCCTCCGCCTTGTCGCGCTCGCCGGCCTCCAGCCGCTCCAGCCCTTGCGCCACGCGGGCCAGCGCGATCGGCTCCAGGCTGCGGATGTTGCGCTCGGTGCGCAGGCGCCGGATCTCGCGCAGCGCGGCCTGCTGCGCTTCGGTGTCGCCGCGCTGGTCCGCCCGGCGATAGGCGACCCACAGCGCGTCGAAGCTGTTGCCGGCCGGCGGCCGCGCCGAGCGCACGTCGATGACCTTGTCCCCCGACGAGCCCTGCGCCGCCACGAGGTTCGGTGCGAGGAGCAGGAGGACCGGAAGCAGCGTCCCTCTCACGCGCCCTTCACCTGCGTACGAGACACGTACTCCATCCGGAGCTGGAACAGCAGGCCTTCGAGCACCTGGTTCTCTTCGGGCGTGCGGCGGCCCTCGGTCTTCTCCTGGAGCACCTCGAGCAGCGTGATGAACGCGCGGGCACCGGCCGGATCCGGAGGAGGGCCTCCCTCCGCGGGGTCGCCGCCGGCGAGGAGCATGGCGGCCTGCGTCCCCAGCGAGATCAGGAGGCCGGCGAAGTCGATCGGGTAGGGCCCGCCCGGGGCGTCGTCGGCCGCCGGCGGCGGGGCGGCGGGGCGCCGCTGCGGCGGTTCCGGCTGGGGGGCGGCCTTGCGGGGCGGCTCCGGGGCGTTCTCCTCGACAGCCCGCGCCTCGCCTTCAGGCGTGAAGTGTCGGCGATCGCTCACCGTGAAGGGCTTCTTCTCCTCGGTCATGGCGCGGGCGCGTCTCGTGCCGACAACACTCTGGCGCGGCGGATCTTAGCACACCGTGCCCCAGGTTCAATGCCAGGTCCGGACGGCCAGCGTCGCCCCGTCGGTGGACAGCGTGACCGTCCCGTGGCGGTCCGTGCGGACCAGCGGCACCCGCCGCTGCCGGTGCCGCTCCAGGACGTCCGGGTGGGGGTGGCCGAACGGGCTCTTCCGCCCCGCCGACACCACGGCCAGCGCCGGGCGGACCGCATCGAGGAAGGAGGACGTGCTGCTGGAGCGGCTGCCGTGGTGCGCCACCTTCAGCACGGTGGCCGGGCCCGGCGGCAAGGCCGCCTCTCCCGCGGCCTCGATGTCGCCCGTCAACAGCACCCGGACGCGCCCGAGGCTCAGGCGCAGCACGACCGAGTCGTCGTTGCGCACCCGCCACGGCCGAGGTCCAGGGCCGGGCCCGAGGACCTCGACCGACACGCCGTCCCAGCTCTCGCGTACGCCGCGGCCCACCGCGCGCGGGGTCGCCTGCGAGCGGGCCAGCGCCGCGTCGAGCGGCCCGCAGGCCTGGTCGCTGCGCGGACGCGGGCCGTCCCAGAACGCGCCGACCTCGAACGCGCGCAGCAGGAACGGCAACCCGCCCGCGTGGTCGGGGTGGGCGTGCGTCAGGACGATCCCCTCGATCCGGCGCACGCCGAGCGACCAGAGGTAGGGCGCCACCACCGCCTCGCCCACGTCGACGCGGCCGTCGAAGGCCCCCCCGCCGTCCACGATCCACACGCGCCCGGCCGGCGTGCGGATCACGATCGCGTCGCCCTGGCCGACGTCGAGCACGGCCACGTGCAGCCGGCCGTCCGCGCCCGGCGGCCGGCGGCCGTGGACGAGCGCGACCAGCCCGATCGCGGTGACGGCCAGGCCCTTGCGGAACCAGCGCTCGGTGGCCAGCAGCACGAGTCCGCTCCCGAAGACCGCGACGGCCCAGGCGGTCGGACCGGGCCAGCGCAGGTCGAGCGCGGGCAGCCAGCGGACCGGCTCGGCGCTCCGGAGGAGCGCGTGCGCGGCGATCCAGGCCAGGTCGCCCGCGGGGCCGGCCGCCGCGGTCCAGGACGGCGGGCAGACCGCGGTCAAGGTGCCCGCGAGCAGCACCGCGGCCGACAGCGGCACCGCGGCCAGGTTCAACAGCAGCGCGGCCGGCGCCAGACGGTTGAAGTGGCCCAGCAGCAGCGGCGCCAGCGCGAGCTGCGCCGCCAGCGACCCCGCGAGGGCGAGCTCCAGGCGCAGCGGAAGCGCTCTGGCCCGCCGCAGCAGGCCGGGCGTCAGCACGAGCAGGCCGAGCGTGGCCGCGAACGAGAGCTGGAACCCGACGTCGGCGACGGCGCTCGGCCGGTGCGCGATCAGCAGCAGCGCGGCGAGCCCGAGCAGGTTCGCCAGGTCCGCGTCGAGGTCCAGGCAGCGGCCGAGCAGCAATACCGAGGCCATCCACGCCGCCCGCGCCACCGGGACGTCTCCCCCCACCAGCTCGGCGTAGAAGGCGACCGCGGCGCACACGGCGAGCGCCCGCGGCGTGCGGGGCACCTCCAGCCGCCGCAGCGCGGCCGACAGCAGCGCCGCGACCAGGGCGACCTGCGCGCCGGAGAGCGCGAGCACGTGGTAGGTGCCCGCCGCGCGGAACTGCTCCGCGGTCTCGCGGTCCACGCCGGTGCGGTCGCCGAGCACCATCGCGCGCACCAGGCCCTGCTCGCGTCCGGGCAGGACCGCGCGCCGGATGCGGGCGCGGGCCGTCTCGCGCACGCGTGCGACGAGCGCTCGCCACCCGCGGCCCGCGGCGACGCGCTCGACCAGGCGCGGGCTCTTGGAGGCGCCGAACGCGTGCACGCCGTCGCGGCGCGCCGCGCCCGCGGTGTCGAACGCCCCCGGCGTCCCGTACCCGCGCGGCTCGAACAGCTCGGCCCAGGCCGCGACCTCGTCGCCTTGGACCACCGCGCGGCGCGGCGCGGTCCCGCGCACGTCGATCCGCACGCGGCCGGCGAGCGGGCGCGACACGCCCCGGCCTTCCACCGCGTGCACGTCGAGCACCAGCGTCCAGCGATCGGCGGCGTCGCGGGCGTCTTCGGCGGCGGTCCCCAGCACGCGCACGGCGATCCCGTCGAGCTCGCCCGCCACCAGCGCGCGACGTAGCGGCCCGCGGTCGTAGGCGGCGGCCTCGGCGGCGGCGCCGGCCGCCCCGATCGCCGCGGCCGCGGCCAGGACCGCAGGCACCGCCGTGCGCACCGGAGCGGCGGGCGCCAGCGCGAGCAGCAACGCCGCTCCGCCGAGCACCGCCGCCGCCACGCCCGGGTCGAGAGCGGCGCCGGCCAGCGCGCCGGCGCCGAGCGCCGCCGCCAGCAACAGCAGGGGTCGGGACACGCGGTGACAGTAGGCCGGGGCCGGCCCGGCCGGCGGTCGCGTCCGGTCACTGCCTCGACTGTCACATCGGCAGGAGGCGGGCCAGGGTCTCGAGGTGGTGCGTGTCGGGGAACATGTCGAACGCGCGCAGCGATTCGAGGCGATAGCCGGCGGCGCTGAACGCGCGCAGGTCGCGGCCCAGGGTCGGCGGGTCGCAGGAGACGTAGACCACGGCGGCCGGCTTCCGCGCGGCCACCGCCTGGACGACCTCGGCCCCCGCCCCGGTGCGCGGCGGGTCGAGCACGATCCGCTCGTCCGGCTCGGGACGCCAGGCCTCGAGGCCCTTCCGCACGTCGCCGGTCATCAGCGTGACGTTGCCCAGGCCGGCGCGGCGTGCGTTGACCTGCGCATCCTCGGCCGCGATCGGGTTGATCTCGACACCGCGCACGACGGCCGCCGTGCGGGCGAGGGCCAGCGCGAAGAGCCCCACCCCGGCGTAGAGGTCGAGCACGGTGCCGCCCGCCGGCGTGGCCGCGGCCACCGCGCGCGCGAGGTCTTCGGTCAGGAACCGGTTGGCCTGGAAGAACGAGCGCACGTGCGCACGCAGCTTCAGGCCGAGGACCGTCGAGTCGACGTACGGCTCGCCGCGCAGCGGGACGTAGCGCCGCCGGCCCGCGCGGCCCACGACCGCGCCGAGCCCCGTGATCCACGGGGCGGCGTCGGCGAGCGCGGCGAGCGCCGGCGCGTCCGCGGCCTCCCCGTCGGTCTCGAGCGCGACCACGAGCTGGCCGCCGTCCATGGATTCGGCCATGTCCACCGAGCTGATCCGCCGCGCCTGGTGCGGCTTCTCGCCGAGCGCGCGCGCCAGCGCGCGCTGCGTCCGGTTCATCGCCTCCGAGATCTGCAGGCACCGCTCGAGGTCCACCACGCGGTGCGTGCCCTCGACGTGAAGGCCGAGCCGCCAGCTTCCGCCCGCCTCCTGCACGTGGAACCCCGCGCGCGTGCGCCAGCCCAGCTCCGGCGAGGGCTGCACCACGATCGGCGCCTCCCACCCGACGCCCGCGCGGCCGAGCGACTCGCGGAGGATGTCCGCCTTGAGCTGGAGCTGCGCGGCGTAGTCCACGTGCTGGTACGCGCAGCCGCCGCACTGGGAGAAGAGGGGGCAGGGCGAGGCGCGCGGCGCCGCCCCTTCGGCCAGCACGGCCTCGGTGACCGCGCGCGCGTAGCCGGGCGTCACGGACTCGACGCGCACGCGGAGGCGGTCGCCGGGCCGCCCGCGCGGTACGAAGACCACCTGTCCCTCGTGGCGCGCGAGCCCCAGGCCCCGATAGACCCCCTTCTCGACCGTGACCTCGATCGCGTCGCCGGGCTGCACCTGGCGGATGTTACCCGTCCGCGCGACTCGAGCGGCCCATCCCGCTGGGGAGTGTCGTGACCAGATCGCCGCGGAGGGCGCCGGCCGACTCGTAGCGGTCGCGCGGGTCCGCGGCCAGGCACCGCCGTAGCAGCGCGTCTACCGCCGGGGCGCGCAGCGGCGAGTCGGGCAGCGACGGCGCCCCGTGGCGCGTCGCGCGCTCCGCGTAGCTCTGTCCCTCGAACGGCCTGCTCCCGGTCAGCGCCTCCACGAGCATCACGCCGACCGCAAAGACGTCGGTCCGGTGATCCACCGGGCCGCCACGGAGCTGCTCGGGCGACATGTAGCCCAGGGTCCCCAGGACCGACCCCTCCACGGTCACGGTGCCCGACGCGGGCGGTTCGGCGCCGGCGAACTTGGCGAGGCCGAAGTCGAGGATCTTGACCGCGAGCCCGCGCGGCCCGTCCGTGCGGCCGATGACGTTCTCCGGCTTGAGGTCCCGGTGCACGATCCCGTGGGCGTGCGCCGCCGCCAGGCCGTCCAGCAGCGGGTCGAACCAGGCGGTCACGACCGCCGGCGCCAGCACGCCCACGCGATCGAGCTCCGCGCGGAGCGTCGTGCCGCTCACACGCTCCATCACGAGGTACGCGCCCTGTCCTTCCAGCGTGCCGAAGTCGTAGATGCCGACGACGCACGGATGGTTCAGCCGCGCGGCGGCGTGGGCTTCGCGGCGGAAGCGGCGCAGCGCGGCCGGCTGCCCGAAGGCCCTGCCCAGCAGGATCTTCACGGCCACCGCGCGCTGGAGCCGCAGGTCGCGCGCCTCGTAAACCGCGCCCATCCCTCCCTTGCCGATCAGGCGCTCCAGCCGATACCGCGCGTCGACCGTGCGCGCCACCGGCAGGGACAGAACGAGCGGCCGGCGGTCGGCCGGGCACTGCTCCGCCTCGCCGTCGAAGCACGTCCCGCAGGAGGGGCACTCCTTGAGGACGCCGGGCACGCGCGCCTCGAGCCGGGCCAGGACGTCGTGACGCATCCGATGCTCTTCGGATACCCGCGCGCGCAGGCGGAGGTTCTCGCGGACGACCGCCGCCTGCTTCGCCACGGCGAGCAACAGCCGCCGGTCGTTCGCGCCGTAGGGCTCTTCGGACCGTCTCTCGCCGACCAGCAGCGCGCCCACCACCCTCCCGCCGCTCTCCGCGATGGGCACGATCAGGCTCACCTCGCGTTCCGCGAACCAGCGCGTCTCCTCGCGCGTGAAGGCGCCATCGGAGAGCACCGGCAGGGCGACGCCGCCGCCGCGCGCCTCGAGCCAGTCCAGCCAGCGCCCTTCCGTGGGAAGGTCCGTCGGAGTCAGCAGGGGGTCCGCGGAGGCCGCCGCCTCCAATTCCGCCGGGTCCCGGTACCACACGTAGATCGTCCTCGGGTGGAGCGCCGAGTCGAGCCGGTTGGTCACCAGCCTCGACAGCTCGGAGATCGACTCGAGCTTGCCGACCTCGTCGAGCAGCTCCACGAGCACCTGCTCGCGGTCGAGCTGCTCGCGGAAGAACCGCCGGTCGAGCCAGCCCTGGATGGGCGCCCGGTAGCGCAGGCTGAGGACAGCCACCGCGATCCAGAACAGGTAGCCGCCGTTGTCGC
>DATBIZ010000525.1:0-2962 GCA_036556645.1 Vicinamibacteria bacterium
GGACGCCGGCGAGGACCAGCAGCGACGATTCGAGCACTTCGGAGCCCGGGCGCGCGAACGCCTCGGGGATCAGGTGGATGAACGCGTCGCCGAGCAGCGCTCCCACCGCGAAGCTCATCAGCGCCGCGGCCACGCGCCGCAGCCGCGCCTCGTCCGCGGAGAGCGACAGCAGCCCCACCAGCGAGACGAGGCTCACCGCGGCCACGCTGAGCAGGCTCAGCGCCCAGGTCACCCCGACACCCGGCGGTAGAGGGCGGCCTTGCCGGCCTCGGTGGCCGCGACGTACATCAGGGTGATGAGCACGAGCGCGGCCAGCACGGGCGCGGGCAGAGGGGTGAACCCGAACACCCCCGCCCAGGGCAGGTACGGAAGGGTGAAGGTCACGACGACGACGAGAGCGGTGGTGGCCAGGAGCAGCCGCCCGGGCCGGCTCCGGTAGAACGGCCGCCGCGTGCGGACCACGAACGCGACGAGCAGCTCGGTGAGCAGCGACTCGACGAACCATCCGGTGCGGAACAGCTCCACGCCGGCCGTGAAGAGCCCGAGCAGCGCCGCGAAGGTGAGCAGGTCGAACACCGAGCTCAGGGAGCCGAACGCGACCATGAACCGGGCGATCAAGCGCATGTCCCACCGCCGGGGCCGGGCCACCAGCTCGGGGTCCACGGCGTCGTCGGCCAGGCCCACCGCGGGCACGTCCGAGAGGAAGTTGTTGAGCAGGATCTGCCCCGCCGTCAGCGGGAGGAACGGCAGGAAGAGCGACGCCACGGCCATGCTCACCATGTTGCCCAGGTTCGCGCTGGTGGTGGTGAGCACGTACTTGAGCGTGTTCGCGAACGTCCGCCGGCCCTCCTCGATGCCGCGGCGGATCACGTCCAGGTCGCGCTCGAGCAGCACGAAATCGGCGGCCTCCCGCGCCACGTCTACCGCCTCCACCACCGAGACGCTGGCGTCGGCCGCGTGCATCGCGGGGGCGTCGTTGACGCCGTCGCCCAGGAAGCCGACCACGTGGCCGGTCTTCTTCAGGGCCAGGATGATCCTCTCCTTCTGGTTGGGGTCCACCTCCACGAAGAGGTCGGTCCGCTCCGCCGCGTGCCACAGCGCGTCGTCGTGCAGCTCGTCCAGGTCCTGGCCGCTCAGCACCCGACCGGCCGGCAGGCCCACCGCGCGCGCGACGCGCTCGGCGACCAGCCGCCCGTCGCCGGTGATGATCTTGACCGCGACGCCCAGCGTCCGGAGTTGAGCGATAACGGCCCCCACCTCCTGCTTGGGACGATCGAGGAAGGCCAGGAAGCCGTGGAACTCGAGGTCGCGCTCGTCCTCGCGCCCGTACGCGGGCCGCTCGTCGAGGGGACGCGCGGCCAGGGCCAGCACGCGCGTGCCGCGGGCGCTCCAGCTCTCGTAGAGGCCGCGGGCGGCGCGCCGGCGTGCCGCGTCGAGGGGCGCGCCGTCGGCGCCGCGCGTGCAGGCCGCCAGCACGTGGCCGAAGGCCCCCTTGGTCAGCAGGCGGATGCCCGCGGACGAGCGCACCACCACGCTCAAGCGCTTGCGCACGAAATCGTAGGGGACCTCGGCGAGCTTCTGCACGGTGCCCAGGTCGGGCGCGTGCGCCTGCAGGATGGCCTGGTCGAGCGGGTTCACGAGGCCGGTCTGCAGCGCGGCGTTGACCGCGGCGGCCTCCAGCACGGCCTCCGACGGCCGCCCGTCCTCGTTGTAGGCGCCCTCCAGGCGCACCACGCCCTCGGTGAGCGTGCCGGTCTTGTCGGTGCACAACACGTCCATGCTGCCCAGGTTCTCGATCGCGTCCAGCCTCCGCACCAGCACGCCGTGCCGCTCCATCGCGCCCGCGCTGCGCGCCAGGTTCACGCTCAGGATCGCGGGCAGCAGCTCGGGGCTGAGCCCCACCGCCAGCGCCACGGCGAAGAGCAGCGTCTGCAGGGGCGGCCGCCCGAGCAGCACGTTCGCCGCGAACACCAGCAGCACCATCACCAGCATGGCCGTGGTGAGCACGTAGCCAAACCGGCGGATGCCGCGCTCGAACTCCGTCTCCGGCGGCCGCAGCGTCAAGCGGTGCGCGACCGCCCCGAACTGCGTGCCGCGGCCGGTGGCCACGACCAGGCAGCGGGCGGCGCCGCTGCGCACGTTGGTGCCCAGGAACACGCAGTTGGCGCGCCGGCGCAGCGGGGTGTCCGCGGGCCGCTCCCCCGCGCGCTTCTCCACCGGGAAGCTCTCCCCGGTGAGCATGGCCTCGTTCACGAAGAAGTCGGTCGCCTGGAGCACCACCGCGTCGGCGGGCACGAGGCTGCCCGCGGAGAGCAGGACCACGTCGCCGGGAACGATGGCGGACACCTCCACCGCGGCGGGTGCCCCGTCGCGGACGACCGTGGTGCGCGCGCGCACGCGTTCCCGCAGGCGAAGGGCGGCGGACTGCGCGCGGTACTCGCGCGAGCCGGAGATCCCCGCGCTGGCCGCCACGATGGCCAGCACGATGGCGGAGTCCACCCACTGTCCCGTGCCGGCGGAGACCGCGGCCGCGAAGACGAGCAGGAGCAGCAGCGGGCTGCGGAGCTGGCGGCCGAGCACCCGCGCCCGCGAGAACGCCACGCGCTCGTGCAGCGTGTTCGGCCCGTGACGGGCGCGGCGCGCCGCGGCTTCGCGGGTGGCGAGCCCGTCCAGGCCGGCGCCGAGCCGCCGGGCCAGCTCGTCCGGGGCGAGCGACCAGTAGGCGGCGAGACCTCCGGCGGCCGCGGTCACTGGTCGAGCAGCGATGCCCAGAAGCCGACCATCTTCCACGCCTCGCGGAGGCTTCGCGCCGGCCGCGCCTCGGCGTGCGTCAGCGACGCGCTGACCAGCAGCTCGACGTGGACCTTCCCCTCGAGGTGGCGGGCGAGCAGCCGCGACTCGAGGGACGGGATCACGTTGTCGGCCGCGCCGTGGAGCAGGAACACGGGCGCCGTCGGAGCCG
>DATBIZ010000526.1:0-3576 GCA_036556645.1 Vicinamibacteria bacterium
TCCGGGTGGGACAGGAAGCCGAACACGCCCAGCCGGTAGTTGAAAGTGACGAGCACCACGCCCTTGCGCGCGAACGCCTCGCCGTCGTGGCGCGGCTCGGCGCCGGCACCGGCCTGGAAGCCGCCGCCGTGGATCCACACCATCACGGGCCGGCGGTCGCCGGCCGCGCGGGCTGGCGTCCAGACGTTGACGCTCAGGCAGTCCTCGCTCAGGTCCGTGAACACGATGTCCGGGAAGATCTGGCCCTGCACGCAGCGCGGCCCGAATGCGGTCGCCTCGCGGACGCCGGACCACGGCGCGGCCGGGCGGGGCGGCTGCCAGCGGTGCTCGCCGGCCGGCGGGGCCGCGTACGGGATCCCCTTGTAGACGCGGATCGCGCCGTCCGCGATCGCCGATCCCTGCACCATCCCGCCGGCGGTCTTCACCGGGTCGGCCGCCATCAGCGGGGCCGCCACCAGGCCGAGCACGAACGCCGTCGCACCGATTCGAGGTCGCACCGCATGCCTCCGTGGTCTGTGATGGGACTGGACAGCAGAAAGCTTACGCCAGCCCGCGCTCGCGGGCGACCGCGCCGCCGCCCGCCGCGGCCGATCCGGCGTACGATCGGGCCGTCCGAGGCCCCCCATGAAACACAACGGCATCGCACACGTGCTCGGCCTGCTCGTCGCGGCCGCGACCGTCCAGGCGACGGTGGCCCGCGCGCCGAGCCCCGGCGCGGGCGCCTCCTTCGTGGTGACCGGCCTCGAGACCAACGGCACACGGGACCTCCTCGGCACCGACGACCGGACGCCCCGGTTCACCTGGCGGATCGAGAGCGACCGCCGCGGCGTGACGCAGGCCAGCCGCCGCGTGCTCGTCGCGTCGCGGCCGGAGCTGCTCGAGCAGGGCCGTCCGGACGTCTGGGATTCGGGGACGCAAGGCGGCGCCGACCCCTGGATGCGCTACGGCGGCCCTCCCCTGCGCTCGCGGACGCGCTACCACTGGACCGTGCGCGTCGGCGCGGCGCCCTTCGCCGGGGTCGCGTCCGCGGCCCCCGCCGTCTTCGAGACGGCGCTGCTCGACCCGTCCGAGTGGACCGCGCGCTGGATCGCGGGGCCGGCCCGGGGCGGCGTGCTCTCCGCGGACGAAGGCGAGAAGGACGACGCCGCGATCCGCGCCGACGGCGAGTTCTGCCGGCCCGTGCAGTGGCTGACCTCCGGGTTCGCCGCCCGCCGCGTCTTCAACAACCAGGGCGAGTGCCGCGAGATCCGGCCCGCGCCGATGCTGCGCAAGGCGTTCCGCCTCGCGAAGCCGGTGGCCCGCGCGCGGCTCTACGCCTCGGGGCTGGCCTACGCGCACCTGACCGTCAACGGCGAGCGCGTCGGCGCGAGCGTCCTCGACCCCGGCTTCACGGACTACAGCCGGACCGTGCTCTACACCACGCACGACGTGACGCGCCTGCTCCGTTCCGGCCAGAACGTGGTCGCGGCGGAGCTGGGCTCCGGCCAGTTCGACAGCGCGGCGCGGACGTGGGACTGGGGCTGGGACCAGGCGGAGTGGCGCGCCACGCCGCAGATGATCCTGCAGCTGCACGTCATCCACACGGACGGCTCGGAGCAGACCGTCGCCTCCGACGCCTCGTGGAAGGCGAGCGTGGACGGCCCGCGGCGCTACGACAGCTACTACCTCGGCGAGACCTACGACGCGCGGCGCGAGATCGCGGGCTGGAACGCTCCGGGCTTCGACGACGCGGCGTGGATGCGCGTGCGCGTGGTGGAGCCGCCGGCGGGCGTCCTGCGCGCGCAGGCACACGAGCCGATCGCGGTCGTCTCCGAGCGCCCGGTGGCGAGCCGGGCCGAGCCCGCGCCCGGCGTCTTCGTCCACGACGTCGGGCAGAACCTGACCGGCTGGGCGGTGGTGAGCGTGCAGGCGCCCGCGGGCACCCCCGTCGAGCTCTTCTACTCGGAGAAGCTCGGCCCGGACGGAAAGGCGAGCACGGCCGGCAACGACCTCGTCTTCGGCCAGCTCCAGACGGACTACTACGTGGCCCGGGGCGGCGGCACCGAGACGTGGACGCCGCGTTTCACCTACAAGGGCTTCCAGTACCTGCAGGTGAGCGCTCCCGGCGGCGCCGCGCTGCCCGGCGGCGTCCGCGTGACCGTCGAGCGGATCCAGCAGGTCCGCTCCGCGCTCGCGCGCACCTCGGAGTTCGAGACCGACCAGCCGACGCTGAACCGCATCCACCGCAACACGGTATGGGCGGTCCAGAACAACCTGCACGGGGTCATCACGGACACGCCCGTCTACGAGAAGAACGCGTGGACCGGCGACGCGCAGCTCACGGCCGGGACCGCCTCGCTGCTCTTCGACACCGAGCGGCTCTACCGGAAGCTCTTCCAGGACATGCGCGACGCGCAGAGCGACGAGGGCGAGGTGCCGTTGCTCGCCCCGAGCAACCAGAACTACGGCTACGTCGGCAAGCCCGCCTTCAAGCCGCTGGACTGCTGCGGCGCGACCCCGGCCTGGGACGCGTTCTGGTTCGTGATCCCCTGGGAAGCGTATCGCCGCTACGGCGACCGCGACGCGCTCGAACGGACCTATCCCGTGATGCGGCGCTACCTGGACGACTGGGTCCCGCGTTGGACCGGGCGCGACGGCGACACCTACGCCCACACGCTCACCGCCGGCCTCGGCGACTGGGTTCCGCCCCGCGAGGTGCCGACCGTGAACGCGCTGGTCTCGACCGCCTACTACGCGGAGATGGCGCGGATCGCCGCGGCCGTCGCCCGCGAGCTGGGCAGGCCCGAGGAGGCCGCGCGCGACGAGCAGCTCTTCGCGCGCATCCGCGCCGACTTCAACGCGCGCTTCCTCTCGCCCGCGGGGTCCTACCGGGAGCGCGAGGAGCAGGGCTTCGTGCAGACGGCGCAGATCCTGCCGCTCGCGTTCGCGCTGGCCCCGGACGAGCGCCGCGCCGCGATCGCCGCGCGCCTGGCCGAGGACATCACGGGCGCCCGCGGCGGCAACGCCTGGGTCGGGGTGATCGGCGCGCGCTACGTGCTGCCGGTGCTGACCGCCACCGGCCATCACGACGCGGCCTGCCAGGCGGCCACGCAGACCGACGAGCCGAGCTGGGGCTACTGGACCGACGTCGCCGGCTTCACCGCGCTCGGCGAGCACTGGCCGGCGGACACGCGCTCGCGCAACCACCATTTCTTCGGGACGATCGTGCAGTGGCTCTACGAGGACCTGGCGGGGATCCGCCCGCTCGAGCCCGGCTACCGGAAGGTCGAGCTGAAGCCGGCGATCCCGGCGGCCGGGATCGGCGCGGTGTCGGCTTCCTACGAGAGCGTGCGCGGCACGATCGCGAGCCGCTGGCGGCGGCGCGACGGGGGCCTGGAGTGGGAGGTCGTGGTGCCCGCGAACGCGACGGCCAGGGTGCACGTACCGGCGGGCGCCGCCGGCGTTGTCCGTGAAGGTGCGGCGGGCCAGGAGGTGCCGGCGGACCGCGCCGAAGGGGTGCGGCTGGTCGGCGCCGCGGACGGGCGCGTCGTCTACGAGGTCGGCTCGGGCCGTTACCGGTTCCAGGTGCGGTAGAGG
>DATBIZ010000527.1:0-2613 GCA_036556645.1 Vicinamibacteria bacterium
CCAGCCGACCAGGGCCCAGAGCGCGACGGCCACCAGCAGGAGCACGTACGCCGGCAGCCGCCGCACCTCCCGCTCCGCCGCGCGCTAGTTGAACGTGACGGTGTGGGTGTGGAAGTCCTCGTCGGACGAACCCTTGCCCACGCGCTGCCCGTTGCGGATCGCCACCACCTCCTCGGCGGTGAGGGTCACCGTGTGCGGATGGTCCGCGGAGCCCCGGATGTCGAGCGTCACCTCGTTGCCGGCGGCGAGGCGCGCCGCCTCGAGACGGGCCACGTGGCCGTGGTTCGCGGAGACGTTGCCGAGCCGGTCCCCGGTGGTCGGATCGGAGGACGGGCTCTGCGTCGGCGAGGGCCCGGTGCCGCCGCCCCCGCCGCCGCAGCCGCCGATGGTGATGGTCACGCCGGCCAGCATCGCCATCACCGCCGCCGCCGTGAACTCGCGGCGGTCGATCCCGGCCGCGGCCGCCTCGTCCTTCTTCGGAACGCCGTCTCTCATTTCCCTCGTCCCCGTGCGCCCCCGGCGCTAATAGAACTTCCTCGAAATGTTGAAGCCGATGAACCAGTCGTCGAGCCCCGTCCGCCCGCGCGCCACCTGCGCCGGCGTCGTGCCGAGGTCGTTCGAGACGTTGATCTGGAACGCGTGGCCGCCCACGCGCCGCTCCAGGGCGAAGCTGGCCAGCGCGGTGCTGTTGCGATGGCCCTTGTAGCCCGCGACGCGCGGGTGCACCTCTCCGAGCAGCGCGAAGGCCTCGCCCAGCCGCACGCGCGCGCCGAGGCCCAGCACGACCGAGGCGTCGTCGCCGGGGCCGGGGTCGGTGATCGGCCGCACGTTGCCGATCCAGGCCGGCACCACGTACACCGCCGCGCGGCCGCCCAGGCGGCGCGAGGCGACCAGCGCCACGCGCGGCGAGCGCGTCTCGCTGAAGTTGTCCAGGCCCTCGACGGAGGCGGCGACCGCGAGGCCGAGCGGCCAGTCGCCCTGGCGCAGCAGCTCCTGCTGTGCGAAGAAGCTGATCGTGCGGTCGCTGGTGCGGTAGATGCCGAGCTGGCTGCCGCCCAGCGGCGAGAAGCGGAGCTCGAGCCCGATCTGGGCGCCGCCGTCGAAGCCGAAGAAGTCCGCGGCCAGGTCGCCGAAGTCGCCCTCCCCGAGGCCGCGCGCGAAGCGGTGCGTGACCCGGAACGCCAGCGCGTGCTCCGGCAGGCGCAGCGTCGTGGGCAGCGTGATCACCGTGAAGTCGGGCTCCACGGGATCGGTGTCGCGGTCGTCGGCGGGAGCGGCCTGGGCGGTGAGCAGCAGCGCGAAGAGCGCGCCCAGCATCAGCGGGCCTTCGGCCGCACCACGAGGCGGCCCCGCATCTTCGAGTGTCCCTTGCCGCAGTACTCGGAGCATTCCATCCGGAACGTCCCCGCCTTCGCCGCCACGAACTCGACGATGATCTCCTCGCCCGTGTCCGGCAGGTCCCTCTTCACCTTGAACTCCTTGATGGCCAGACCGTGCGCGGTGTCGGCGGAGCGCATGCGCAGGATCACGCGGTCGCCCTCGTCGACCTCGAGCACCTCCGGCTCGAATTTCCAGCGTGAAGCGACGACCTCGAAGGAGCGCGTGCCGGGGGCGGGAGCGTCTGAGGGCGCCGCCGGCGACGCCGCAATCACGATCAGCACGAACGCAGGCAGCCTCATCCGGTTAATACCGTGCCTTCGCTCGCCAGCCGTGAACGCGACGCGCCGGCGGTCCCGCCGCCCATTGAGCAAGCGCCGTGCCGCGCGAGAACCCGGTCCTTTTCAGCGGTTTCGCGCCGGCGCGGGAGAGGTCCGCTTACGGCTCGCGTAAGCGCTTACGAGGTGCGAAACCCGCGCCCGCTGCACTGTAGCAGCCACACACCGCCTGTCAACGCTCGCCCGCTCCGATTCCGTTCCGTCACCGTCCCGACTCCGTTCCGGCACCGTTCCGGCACCGTCCCGACTCCGTTCCGGTACCGAGTCAGTCGATCCTGTACTTGGCCAGGTAATAGCTGAGCGCGCGCTGGGAGATCCCGAGCAGCTCGGCCGCGTCCTTCTTGACGCCGCCCGCGCGCTGCAGCGCGCGGGTGACGCTCTCTTTCTCCACCCACTCGATGTTCTGGTGGAGCCTGAGCGAGGGCAGCCCCGGCGCGGCGGAGGCGGGCGCCGCCCCCAGCATGGAGATCTCGCGCGGCTGGATCACCGGGCCCGGCGACAGCACCACCGCGCGCTCGATCGTGTTCTCCAGCTCCCGGACGTTGCCCGGCCAGTCGTAGCCGGTGAGCAGCTCGCGCACGCCTTCGCCCAGGCCCTCCACGCGCTTGCCGGTCCGGTGCGCGTGCTTGCGCACGAAGTGCTCGGCGAGCAGCGGGATGTCCTCCGGCCGCTCGCGCAGCGGCGGCAGCGCGATCGGGATCACGCTGAGCCGGTAGTAGAGGTCCTCCTGGAACGCGCCCTCCGCCACCATCCGGCGCAGGTCGCGGTTGGTGGCCGCGATCACCCGCACGTCCACCTTCTGCGTGCGCTCCGCGCCGAGCGGCTCGAACTCGCGCTCCTGCAGCACGCGCAGCAGCTTGCTCTGCAGCGCCGCGCCCAGCGTGCCGATCTCGTCGAG
>DATBIZ010000528.1:0-1584 GCA_036556645.1 Vicinamibacteria bacterium
GCTTGCCGCCGGCGTGCGCGGTGTCCACCACCGCCTTCACCTCGTCGTCGGTGAGCTGGTCCTGGTCGATCAGCTTGATGAAGTCCACGCCCGCGTCCACGAGCTTCTGCACCTTCGCGCGCGCGTCTTCGGGGCCCTCCACGCCCCAGCGCACGAACTTCTCGTACTCGAAGTACGGCCGCCGCTGGATGAACGGGCCCGAGACGAACAGGCGCGGTCCCGGGATCTCGCCCTTCTCGATCCGCCGCCTCACGTGCAGGATCTCGTCGAGCGGCGCGCCGAGGTCGCGCACCGTGGTCACGCCGCTCATGAGGAGCTGCTTCGCGGCCACCGGCATGATCTCGTCGCGGAAGCGCGCCATGTACGTGCGGTCCCAGTGCTCGTAGTCGCTGTGGCCGAGGATCATCAGGTGCACGTGCATGTCCATCAGGCCGGGCAGCACGCTCATGCCTTCGGTGTCCACCACGGGCGTGCCGGGCGGGACCGCGACCTCGGACCGCGGACCGACGGCGACGATGCGCTCGCCGGCGATCAGCACCACGCCGTCCGGGATGGGCGGCCCTTCGTAGCCGTCGATGACCTGCCCGCCCACCAGCGCGAGCGTCGGCCGGGGCTCGGCGGCGCGCAGGGGCAGCGCGGCCAGCAGGCAGACGAGCGCGGCGGCGCCGCGCACGGGGAAGGGGTGCATGCCGCGGACACTAGCACAGGCCCTCGGGCCGGTCAGCGGCCGCGGGCGGTCAGGCGGTGTGGACGGAGCGGGCCGGCGCGAGCACGCGCGCGAGGTCGGCCGCGAACCGCTCGGCTTCGGCCTCCTGCAGCGTCGAGGCCGTCACGCGGATCGCGGGCGGGCTCTTCAGCCGGTAGCGCTCGCCGGCGCGGACCGCCCAGCCGGCGCCGGCCAGGTGCGCGACGGCGGCCGCCTCCTCGCGGACCGGGACCCAGACGTTGAGGCCGGAGCGGCCGGTGGCGGCGATGCCGTGCGCGGCGAGCGCCGCGATCAAGGCGTGACGGCGCCGCTGGTAGGCCGCGGCGGCGGCGGCCAGCCGGCGCGCGGCCGTCCGATCGGACCACAGCCGCACCACCAGCCGCTGGAGCACATGGCTGACCCAGCCCGCGCCGAGCGCCTGTCGGCCGTGAACGCGGGCGATCGTCTCCGCGTCCCCGGCGACGATGGCCAGCCGGAGATCGGGCCCGAGCCACTTCGACACCGAGCGGACGACCGCGCGGCGGGCGCGGCGCGCGTCGCAGACCGTGAAGGCCGGTGCGCCGGCCACCGGCCCCGCATGGTCGTCCTCGATGACCAGCACGTCCGCGTGCGCGGCCAGCACCTCCCGCAGGGCCCGCGCCCGCCGCTCGTCGAAGGCGGCGCCGGTCGGGTTCTGGGCGCGGGGCGTCAGCACGCAGGCGCGCGCGCCCGCCCTCAGCGCTCGCCGCAGCCCGTCGGGCGTGACGCCGCGCTCGTCGAGCGCGAGGGGCTCCGGCACCAGGCCCAGCGCGGCCACCAGGTCGAGCACGCCCGGGTAGCCGGGGTCCTCGACCGCGACCCGGTCGCCGCTGCGCAGGTGGGCCTGCAGCACGCGCTCG
>DATBIZ010000529.1:0-3414 GCA_036556645.1 Vicinamibacteria bacterium
CGCGCAGCGCCAGCGTGTAGGTGAACGGGAGGCGGTCGAGCCGCGCGTCCACGGTGGCCTCGAACGGGCCCTGCGGCGCGGTGAAGCGCACCGGTCCCGTGCTGAGACGGCCTCCGGCGATCCGCAGCGCGCCGCGCAGGCCGCTCGCCCGGCTGCGCGGGAACGCGACCTGCGCGACGCGCACCTCGCCCGCGCCGCGCAGGCCGGCCAGGGCCGGCTGCGCCGGGTCGAGCGCGACCTCGCGCAGGCGCAGGTCGAAGCCGCGCATCACGACCGGCTTCGCCTCGCCGAGCGGCCGGAGCTCGATGGTGCCGTCCGCGACGTCGATCCGCGAGACGCGCAGGGCGAGCCGGCCGAGCGCCGCGGCGGACGGCGGCACGCGCGCGGCGGGAGCGTCCGCGCGCGTCTCGGAGAGCACCAGGTGCGGCCGCTCGATCACCAGGCGGTCCACGGCCAGCTCGCCCAGCGCGAGCCGCCAGAGCGTGTGGTCGAGCACGAGGCGCTCGGACGCGATGGTGGCGCGGCCGCCGGCGAACGCGGCGCTTCCCTGCACGCCCTCGAGGGTCAGCCCGCGCAGCAGGCGCAGGCGCACGCGGCGCGCGGTGAGCTTCGCCCCCGTGGCCGCGGCCGCGCGCTCCAGCACCGCGCGGCCCAGGGCGGAGGCGTCGAACGAGACGAGGGCGGCGAAGGCGGCGAGGAGGAGGACGAGCGCGGCGAGAGCGGCGAGCACGGCACGGCTGCGCGCCATGGGCGGCGTACCCTATCATGCGGGGCACCGATGGCCACGCGTCGCGACGTGCTGAAGGCGCTGGCGGTGCTTCCCGCGGCGCGGGCGGCCGCCGCGCCCGGCTCCGCCGTGCTCTCCGCGGGCTTCGTCTACGAGCAGGCGCCCTTCCCGTCGTGCCACGCGTCCACGGTGGTGGAGGTCGAGGGCGGGCTGCTGGCCGCGTGGTTCGGAGGCGCGCAGGAGCGCGCGCCGGACGTGGCGATCTGGAGCGCGCGCTTCGACGGGCGGCGCTGGTCGCCGCTCGCACAGGTAGCGGTCGAGCCGGGGATCCCGACGTGGAACCCGGTCCTGTGGAGGGACCCCGCCGGCCTGATCCTCTTCTACCGGGCCGGCCCGAGCCCGGAGGCCTGGTCCACGTTCCTGAAGCGGTCTTCCGACGGTGGGCGCACGTGGTCGGAGGCCGAGCCGCTGCCCGCCGGCCTGCTCGGCCCCATCAAGAACAAGCCGATCGCCGGCGGGAAGGGCGAGATCGTCGCGGGCAGCTCGGTCGAGAGCTACCGCGCCTGGACGTCCTGGGTGGAGATCAGCGCGGACGGGGGCCGCACCTGGACCAGGCACGGCCCGATCGTGGTGCCCGGCGTGCCGAAGGGGAACATCCAGCCCGCGCTCTGGCGCTGCCGCGACGGCCGGCTGCGCATGGCCGTGCGCACCACCGAGCGCGTCGGCCGGGTCTGCGTGGCCGAGTCGTCCGACGACGGCCGCACCTGGTCGGCGGCGCGGCCCACCGCGCTTCCCCACCCGAACTCCGGCCTCGACGCGGTCAAGCTGTCGGACGGGCGCGTGCTGCTCGTCTACAACCACACGCCCCGGGGCCGCACGCCGCTGACCGTCGCCGTCTCCGAGGACGACGGGGATTCCTGGCAGCCGCGCCTGGCGCTCGAGGACGCGCCCGGCGAGTACTCGTACCCGGCGGTGATCCAGGCCTCCGACGGCAACGTGCACGTGACCTACACCTGGAAGCGCCAGCGCATCAGACACGCCGTGCTCCGGCCGGCCGGCCTGTAGACTTCCGGTATGGCCACCGTCGAGCTGAAGGTGAACGGCACCGCCCACCGGCTGGAGGTCGAGCCGGAGCAGACGCTGCTGGGCGCGCTGCGCGACCAGCTCTCCCTGACCGGCGCGAAATACGGGTGCGGGGAAGGCCAGTGCGGCGCCTGCACGGTGCTGATGGACGGGCGCGCGGTCCGCTCGTGCCAGACGCCGGCCGCGTCCGCCGGCGGCGCCGCGATCACCACGATCGAGGGCCTGGCCGCGAACGGCCGGCTGCACCCGGTGCAGGAGGCCTTCGTGGCCGCCGGCGCGATGCAGTGCGGCTACTGCACGCCGGGCATGATCCTGGGCGCGGTCGCGCTGCTCGCGCGCACGCCGGAGCCGCGCGAGGAGGACGTCGTCCGCGGCCTGGAAGGCCACCTCTGCCGCTGCGGCACCTATCCGCGGATCGTGCGCGCGGTGGCGCAGGCCGCGCGCGACCTGAAAGTGAGCTGATGCCGCCGCCGGCCGGGCGCGAGCCCTTCGAGCCCGAACGCTACGAGCTGACGGCCGGGCCCGCCTACCGCTTCGAGGTGGACCGCCGCGCGTTCGTCAAGCTGCTCGGAACCGGGCTGGTGGTCTGGCTCGGGGCGAACGCGGCCGGGGCACAGCCGCGCGACGGCGGCGGCGACGGCGCGCCCGAGGAGATCGCGGCCTGGCTCCACGTGGCCGCGGACGGGACGATCACGGCCTACACGGGCAAGGTCGAGTTCGGCCAGGACATCCGCACCTCGCTGACGCAGGCGGTGGCGGAGGAGCTGCGCGCGCCGCTCGATGCGGTCCGCCTCGTCATGGGCGACACGGACCTGACGCCGTTCGACATGGGCACGTTCGGCAGCCGCACCACGCCGGTGATGGCGCCGCAGCTCCGGAAGATGGCCGCCGCCGCCCGCGAGGCGCTCGTGGACCTGGCCGCGGAGCGCTGGGGCGTCGGGCGCGAGTCGCTGCGCGTGGAGGGGGGGCGCGTGGCCGAGGCCGCCGGTGGCCGGTCGGCGGGGTTCGGCGAGCTGACCGACGGGCGCAAGCTGGTGCGGCGCGCGGCCGAGGTGGCGATCACCCCGCCCGGCGGCTGGACGATCGCCGGACGGTCGGTGCCGAAGGTGAACGCGCGTGAACTGGTCACCGGCGCGCACCGTTACACCTCCGATCTCACGCGGCCGGGGATGTGGCACGGGAAGGTGCTGCGGCCGCCCGCCGTGGGCGCGACCCTCGGGTCGCTCGACGACGCCGCGGCGAAGGCGACGGGTGCGGTGGTGGTGCGTGACGGCGGCTTCGCCGGGGTGGCCGCGCCGACGCCGGTGGCGGCGCGGCGCGCGCTGCAGGAGCTGCGCGCGGAGTGGAAGGCCGGGGCGGCCATGGCGTCGCAGGCGGAGCTGTTCGCCTCCCTCAAGACCACGCCGCCGCCGGCGGGCGAACGCGGGAGCCGCCCATCGCCGGCGCACGAGACCGGATCCGTGGCCCCCGCGCTCGCCGGCGCCGCCCACCGCCTGCAGCAGTCGTACACGGTGGCCTACATCGCACACGCGCCGCTCGAGCCGCGCGCGGCGGTGGCGGAGTGGACGGGCGGGAAGCTGACCGTGTGGACCGGCACGCAGCGG
>DATBIZ010000530.1:0-2732 GCA_036556645.1 Vicinamibacteria bacterium
GGTTCGTGGGCTTCGCGGTGGCCTTCGCGCTGTACGCGGCGCTGATGCGCGGCACGCCGCTGGTGGACCTGAGCGGCGTGCCGGACGTCTCAGCCGCGGACGGCCCGCGCGCCTAGGGACACAGCTCCGCGACGCGCCGCACCTGCGCGCGCATCGCGTCGAGCGTGGTCCGGCCGGCGGCGGTCTGCACCTTCGCGTCCGCCTCCTCGATCTTGCGGTTGGCCTCCTCCATCGAGGCCTTGGCCGCCTCGCAGTCCGGCGCGTTGCGCACCACCGCGTTCACGGCCTGCTGCGCGTCCTGCAGGAGCTGCGTGTCCGCGCCCACCCGCGCCGCCTGCGCGGCGGGGTCGTCGGCCTGCCGCTCGGGCGCCTTCGCCTCGCCGCAGGAGATCGCGTAGACGCAGCCGCCGACGAACACGAACGCCCACGCGGGCGCCTTCACTTGATCGGCTCCCCGCCCTCGATGCGCTTGAGGTAGCTGAGCAGCGTCGGCTCGTTGTGGCCGAGCGCCTTCGCCTTGTTGGCGTGGACGGTGAAGTTCTTGGCGTCCTTCAGGCCGAAGTAGGCCCAGGCCAGGTTCGCCTCCGCGGCGGGGGTGTTGGGCGCGATGGCCAGCGCCTTGTCGAGCGCGGTGACCGCGTCCTTGTACCGCTTCGCGGCCACGTGCGCGACGCCGAGGTGCAGCCAGGCGTCGGCCTTCTTGTAGTCGGGCGACTCGGCCACCTTGGTCAGCTCGGCCACGGCGCGGTCGTACTGCTTGGCCTCCACCAGCGCGGCGCCGAGCGCGGTCCGGTACTCGACGTTGCCGGCCTCCGCCTCGACCGCCTTCTCGAGCGCGGGCACCGCGGCGGCCGCGTTCCGCTTCATCACGTGCTGAACGATCCCGAGCTGGTACTGCGCCTCGGCGTTGGCCGGCTCGAGCTTGACCGCTTCCTGCAGCTCGGTGATCGCCTGGTCGGGCTGGCGCTTGGCCACGTAGGCCTTGGCCAGGCCGACGCGCGCCGCGGGCAGGGCCGGGTTCTCGTCGCGCAGCTTGGTCAGGTCCTGGATGGCCAGGTCGGGCTGGTTCGTGGCGAGGTACTCGAGCGCCTTCGCGACCGTGACCTCCTGCACGAGCTGCTTCGCCTCGGCGTCGTTCTCGGCCAGCGCGGCCGCGGTCGCCGCGTCGCCCATCGCCTCGCCGGCGCGGCGCAGCGCGATCTTCACGCGCGCGGATTCCTTGTAGGCGTTGACGTAGCCGGGCGCGGCGTCGAGCGCGGCCTTGATCAGCGGCTCGGCCTCCGCCGCGCGCCCGGTCTTGCGCAGCACCCGCGCCAGCCCCACGCTGGCCGCGACCTTCTGCTGCGCGTCGCCCAGAGCGGCGCGGTACGCGGCCTCGGCCGCGGGGATGTCGCCGCGCGCCTCCTGGGCGAGCCCGAGCGCCACCGAGGCGGCCGCGCCGCCGGCCGCCGCGGCCTTCTGCGCGAGCGCCACCGCCTCGTCGCCCCTGCCCTCGCTCGCGCGCAGGTGCGCCATCGCGATCGCCGGCCAGGCACCCTCGGGATCGGCGGCGGCCGCGGCCTGGGCGGTCGCGGGCGCCTCCGACATGCCGCGGATCCGCTGCAGCACGGCCATGCGCCCGAGCGCCTCGCCCTTGGCCGCGCCGCTGAGCTTGTCCCCGGCCGCCTTGTACGCGTCGATGGCGGTGTCCATCTCGCCCTTGGCCTCGAGCACGCGGCCGAGCCGCAGGCTCACGTCCCCGCCGGCCGTGGGCAGGGCGGCCGCCTTGCGCAGCAGCTCGGCCGCGCCGTCGAGGTCCCCGGCCGCCGTCCTCTCGTCCGCCTGCTTGACGAGCTCGTCGGCGGTGACGGCCACCGGCTTCTGCTCGGCGGCCTTCTTGTCCTTGTCCTTGTCCCTGTTCTTGTCTTGCGCCGCCGCCGGAACCGCCAGCGCGAGCGCCAGGAGACACGCCCACCGTCGCCGCATGGACACCTCCCCGCCGTGTGTTTCCCTTTCGCCGGATCCTAGGCGGACCCGCCCGGCCCGTCAAGGAGATGGACGCCGCGCGCACGACCGGACCCCGGTGGGCACGCGGCGGTGGTACCGTGGCGCAGGACACAAGATGGATACGCACGGACCATCACCGGACGAGCCGGCGGGACGTCCCGCCCCGGCCTTGCGCCTCGTCTGGTCCAACCCGGCGCCCCGCCCCCGCCCGCGAGTGGATCTCGCGCTGGCGATCGAGCGGCACCTGAACGGGGCGGACGGGCTCAGCCGCGAGCAGTTCCTGGCGACCTACTCCGGGCGGCGGGGGCGTCTCGGGCTCGCGCCCGTGCCCGCGAGCTGACTCAGCTCTTCCCGAACAGCTTCTTCAGGATCTTGCCGGAGCCGGGATCCGTGCCGCGCCCGGGCTCGAGCGACGCGAGCTCGGCCTGCGCCTCCGCGTTGCCGGGCTGCAGCTCCAGGGCGCGCCGGTACATGGTGACGGCGCGTGCGCGCTGCTCGCTCGCCCGGTAGACCTGGCCGAGCACCACGTAGGCTTCCGCGTATTCGGGCGCGTCCTGCAGCACCGCCTGCAGCGTGTCCTCGGCGCGGCGGAGCCAGTTCGGGTTCTTCATGTAGGCGCGCGCGAGCGTCACGCGGGCCTTGGCGAGCGGTGGACCCTCCAGGAGCGGCAGCGCCGGCTCCAGCACCTGGATGGCGTCCCAGTACTTCCCTTCCTTCAAGAGGCGCGCGCCGTTGCGCGCGGCTTC
>DATBIZ010000531.1:0-7482 GCA_036556645.1 Vicinamibacteria bacterium
CACCCGGAGCGAGCCGGGTGTGGCGCCACTCGCCTTTGTTCGCCTACGGGTCGCTGCGGCCGGCGCGCGTCAGGCCAGCAGGCCGGAGACGAACAGCGATCCGAAGTGGAGCGTGAGCACGGCCTTGCCCTCGAAGCGGCCGTGGCCGGGCGTCACGTCGATCAGCATGTGCTCGGCGGTGCCCTTGTCGCCCTCGAACATCGAGTCGAGCCGGATCGCCTTGGCCGCGTCCGGCGCCTGGCCGCGCGCGACCCGGCCGGGGTAGAGGGCCAGCGTCCAGTCCTTTTCGCCGTTCTTGATCACGCCGATCGTGTATTCGCCGGCGGGGATGGCGGCCTTCTCGCCCTTGACCTCGGCCGAGAGCTTCAGCACCGGGCCGCGCGGCGTGACGAAGTCGCCGACCTTGACCGCCTGCGCGCGCATCTCGTTCGCCGGCGTGGTGTTGTAGGTGATGGTCAGCTCCGCGCCCTGCGGCAGGGTCGCGGTGACGGTCTTGTTGAAGTGCGGATGCGCGGCGGCGACGGCGGCGGCTGCGGTAGCCGCCACGGCGAACCCGGCGGATCGCTTCATGTGACTCTCCTGTCTGTGTGCCCCGTGACCGTATCGTACCCCGCTCGACGGTCCTATTCCTCGCGCGCGCGGCGGCGGCGTTCGCGTTCCTTGCGGCGGCGCTTCTGTTCGTCTTCCCACTCGTTGCGGCGGCGCTCCTCGGCCTTGCGCGCCTCCTTCCGGCGCTCCTCCATCTCCTCGCGCATCTCCTCCATGCGCTCGGCCCACTCCTCGGCGCGCCGCTGGGCCTCGCGGCGCTGGCGGCGGCGCCAGCGCTCGGCTTCCTCGTATTCGGGCGGCGGCGGCGGCTCGGAGCGGCCCGACAGGTCCTCGGGCCAGGGGTCGTGCACCGGGTCGTCCTCGTCCGACGGGAGCCAGTCGAAGATGCGGGCCCAGATCGAGCGGCCGTGGTCCGGGCACCCGGGCTCCGGCATCGTGCCGCGCAGGAACAGCTCGCGGTAGGCGCCGTCGTAGTCCTCACGGCACTCGTCCGCGAGCGGCGTGCCGGTCGCGGGGTCCACCCACGCCTGCTCGACGTTGGACGGCGGCCGCCACCTTGCCGGCACGGGGCGGCCGGCGGCCGCGCGCCGCATCGTGCGCGCCCAGACCGGGGCGGCCAGGCGGCCGCCCGTGGCCGCGGCCATGATCGGGCGCGGCTCGTCGAAGCCGATCCACACGGCGGCCACGGTCTCGGGCGTGTAGCCCACGAACCACGTGTCGGTGGCGTCGTTGGTGGTGCCGGTCTTGCCCGCGGCGGGGCCGGCGAAGCCCGCCGCGCGCACCGCGGTCCCGGTTCCCCGGGCCAGCGCGTCCTCGAGCACGCTGGTCACCAGGAACGCGACGCCCGCGTCGAGCAGCGTGTGGCGCTCCGCGTCGCCGGCGGCGAACAGCTCCGCGCCGCGCTCGCTCTCCACGCGCAGGACCAGTCGCGGCACCGCCGCCTCGCCCAGCCCGGCGAACGCGCTGTAGGCGGTGGCCAGCTCGAGGGGGCTCAGCGCCACGGTCCCGAGCGGCATCGCCGGCGTCACGTCGATCTCGGAGTGGATCCCGGTCCGGCGCGCCGCGGCGGCCACGTCCTCGAGCCCCACCTCCTGCGCCAGCCGCACCGTCGGCACGTTCTTCGAGCGGACGAGCGCCTCGCGCATCGTCACCTCGCCGTCGTATTCGCCGTCGAAGTTCTTCGGCTCCCACACGCGGCGGCGGTCCAGCTCGACCACGATCGGCTGGTCCAGCAGCCGCTCGGTGAGGACGTGCCCCTTCGCCAGGGCGGCGGCGTAGACGAACGGCTTGAACGCGCTGCCCGTCTGGCGGAACGACGACTTCACGCGGTCGAAGCGGGAGTGGCGGAAGTCGCGCCCCCCGACCCAGGCGGTGACGTCCCCGGTGCGCACGTCGAGCGCGACCACCGCTCCTTGCAGGTACGGCGTCCCGTTGTCGGTGGGCGGGGTGGCGGCGTCGTAGCGCGGGCCGCGGAAGCGGCCGAGCGCGCCCTGCTCCACGCTCTTGAGCTGGCGCTGCAGCTCCTCTTCGGCCGCTTTCTGCAGGTCGAGGTCGAGCGTGGTGGTGATCTTCAGCGTCTCCTCGTAGAGGCGCTCCCCGAGGCGGTCCTCGAGCTGACGGCGCACCTCCTCGACGAAGTACGGCGCCAGCCCCGGGTCCCCCCCGGCCGGCCCGCGCCGCCGCACCACCCCGAGCGCGGCCTTCTTCGCCGCCTGCGCCTCGTCCGCGCCGATCTTTCCCTGCGCCTGCATCAGGCCGAGCACCAGGTCGCGCCGCTCTCGCGCGCGGTCCGGGTGCCGGCGCGGGTCGTATTGGGTCGGGCTCTTGGGCAGCGCGGCCAGCAGCGCGGCCTGGGACAGGGTCAGGCGGTCGGGCGGCACGCCGAAGTAGTGGCGGGCGGCCGCGTCGATGCCGCGCGCGCCGTTGCCGAAGTAGATGTGGCTCAGGTACAGCTCGAGGATCTCGTCCTTCTCGAACCGGTCCTCGATCTCGTAGGCCACGCGGACCTCGAGCAGCTTCCGCCCCAGCGTGCGCTCGCGCGCCGGGATGCGCTCCGGGAACACGTTGCGCGCGAGCTGCATCGTCACCGTGCTGAACCCCTGGCCGAACGCGCCGCCGCGCACGTTGGCCAGGGCCGCGCCGATCACGCGCCGGTAGTCCACCGCGTCGTGGCCGTAGAAGCGCTGGTCCTCGACGGCCAGGAACGCGTCGCGCACGTGGGGCGGGATGCGGCGGAGCGGCACCGTGGCGCCCTCCACCGGCCGCAGCTCGCCGAAGGGCCGGCCGCGGCGGTCGAGCAGGCGCGAGGCCTTGCCGGGCTGGTACGCGCGCAGGCGCGCGACGTCCGGGCAGCCCGACACCCCGCAGCGGTACCAGAGCACCCCGAGCCCGGCGACGGTCAGCAGGTACCAGGCGGCGGCCGCCACGACCAGGGCGCGGGCGCCCCGAAGGCGGTCCCACGGCCGCGCCACCGCCCGGTTGGCGGTCGCCGCTCGGTCGGCGGGTGCCGGGGTTCGCGCCTCGTCCATGTCCCAGTAGAGCACGGGCGGACCTCTCCGCCCCCTCTGACTGAGACGCGCTCAGGGCGCCGCGGGACGCCTCGGATACGGCAGGAGCCGCACCGGGCCGAGCAGGCCCGCCGGCGGGATCGCGTCCGGCGCGCGCTCGCCGTAGCGGCCCCAGCGGATGCCCACCGTCTCTTCCAGCGTCTTCCACTCCTCGGGGGCCGGACGGCCGGCCATCGCGTGGATCCACAGGTTCGCCACCTCGACGCGCAGCGTGTTGCGGCCGGCCCGCAGCGCGCCCGCGCAGGGCAGGCGGCGCGGCCGCTTCCACGCGGCGCCCAGAGGCCGTCCGTTGAGCCACGCCTCCGCGGTCTCGTGCACGGTCCCTAGGTCGAGCTCCCACACCGCGTCCGGCAGCGGCGGCGGCGCCTCGAACGCGGTTTCGTACGTGGCCCAGCCGCTGTACCGTTCGCCGCCGGGCAGCTCCGTCCAAGACCGCAGCGCGTCGAGGGCCAGCGGCGGACCCTCGCCGAGCCGTAGCGTCCACGGGCCCCGGACCCCGATCGCCGGCCCCGGCCGGCGTGTCTCGGTCCGGGCGGCGCGCGGGCGGGCCGCCGCCGCGCCGAACACGATCGCGCAGGACTCGAACGGCTCCAGCCGCAGCTCGACCTCCGTCCGCCGGCCGGCGGCGTCGCGCACGTACGCGTAGGCGAGCGCGTGCGCGGTCCCGCGCTCGAGGTCCCAGCGCTCGGGGGAGCGATGGCCGGCGGCGAAGCGGACGCGCAGGTCGCGCGGGTGCTCCGAGACGTTGGCGACGAAGAAGAGGTCGGCCTCGTCCCACCGGCGGTGGACGAAACCGACGTCTTCACGCGCACCGGCCGCGGCGCCGCCGGCCACGATCTCGAAGTCCGGCGGCAAGACCGCGGCGACCCGGCGCACGGCCGCCTCGCGGTCCGCGGCCAGCGCCACGCTGCCCGCGCCCACCGCCTTCGCCCCGCCGGGCCCCGGCGGCGCGCCGCCCAGCGCGTCCGCCCACAGGCGCTGCAGCGCGGCCGTCCGCGCCGCCTGCTCGTGGAGGCCCGGCGCCGCCTCCGGGAGCCGGTCCACGAAGACGACGTGCCCGCCCTGTCGCGCGAACTCGGCCAGCCGTGCCGCCGATTCCACCGGCATCAGCCGGACGCCGGGCACCACCACCACCCGGTACGCGGCGGTCCCGCACTCGAGCCGGCCGGGGCCCACGCGCGCGCGCTCGGCGAGCGCGTGGTCGTTGACGAGGTCGAAGTCGTAGCCCCCGCGCCGCAGGGCCGTCGGCAGATCGGCGCCGAGGCGCCGCTCGACCTCGACGTCGAGGTGGATCCCGCCCGCGCCGAACGCGGCGAAGACGTCGGCCAGCGGCAGGTAGACCGCCACCGGGTTGACCGCGACGCCCTGCTGCAGCAGCGCCTGCGCGTGGCGCACGTAGCGCGCCAGGTGCGGGTAGTGCCTCCACCACGTGTTCGTGTGGTTGATCTCGGTCGAGGCGTAGAAGGCCCAGCCGGGCTCGCCCGCCTGCGGCGGCGAGTAGGAGTAGCCGTGGTTGACCACGTGGTTGACGCCGTCGAGGAAGACCGAGTCGGTGGCGGCCTTCATCATCTCGAGCGTGGTCATGAACAGCGGCGTCCGCAGCCAGGTGTAGGTCTCGGCGGACACCAGCGGCCTGCCGTACAGGTGCGCGGCCGAGCTGGCGAGGCGCCGGTGGCGGAGGTTCACGTGGTTGGTGTCTCCGCCGAAGATGTTCTCGCCTTCCGGAACGTGCGCGGCGCCGTAGGCGCGCATCACGTCCGCCAGCGCGCCGTGGGCCTGGATGCGGGCGGTCATCCGGTGGCGCTCGCTCCAGGCGACCAGCGGCTCGAAGCAGTGCTCGAGCATCAGGTCCGAGAGCACGGCGTGGTAGTCGTAGCGCACGTGCGCCGTGACCGCGCCGGCGTCCTGCCACAGCGCCGGCAGGTACGGCGCGAGGTCGTACCCGCGCCGCGCGCGGAACTGCGCCAGCAGGTCCCGCGTCCAGTCCGCGCCGTAGACCTCCAGGCTGTCGCAGAAGACCGAGTGGAACGGCGGATCGCCGGCCTCGCGCAGCGCGCCGAGCACGTGGTCGCCGGCGGCGCGGAGGAAGAGCTGCATCGCCTCGCGGTCGTGGTGGTCGATCACCGGCCCTTCCATGCCGAGCGTGGGCCGCTTCACCTGCTGTCCGGTGGGCGAGTCGATCACGGCGGTCACGCGCCACTCGCCCTCCGGAGCGGTGAAGCGCAACGCGAGCGCCTCGTCCCCTCCGCCCGACCGTGGCCCGGGCAGCACGCGCGCGCGCTGCAGGTCCGGCTGCTGGCCATCGGCCACCGGGGCCGCGACCACCGCGACCAGGCGATCGTCCCCGGTCAGGTGCGGCGCGAGCGCCCACTCGATCTCGCGGGGCCCGGCCACGTCCTGGGTGAGCGTGCGCAGGCGCCGGGCGGAGAGCGCGGTGGGGATGAACGGGCCGCCGTAGGGCCAGCCGCTGCCGAGCGTGAAGTCGAGCTGCAGCCCGAGCCGCCGCGCCTCGCGGACCGCGTGCCGCAGCACCCCCAGGAACGCGTCGGTGAAGTAGGGGACGTTCCGGATGCCGCGGGCGGGGTCGTCCGGCGCGATCGGGTACAGCGGCTGGATCTCGGCCCCGCGCAGGCCCGCGTCGCGCATCAACGTGAGCTCGCGCGTGACCTCCTCGGGGGTCACCGCGCCGCCGAACCACCACCAGCGCGTCATCGGCCGCGCCGAGAACGGGGGATCGGCCAGCAGGGCGCGCAGGCGCTCGCGGGCTCCCGGGGCGGCCGCGGCCGCGGCCCGTGCGCGGCTGCGAGCCGGGACCACACCCGCGGCGCCGAGCCAGGCCAGGAAACGCCGGCGCGACAGCGGCCTCATCGGAACGTCACCTCGTAGTCCATTGCACCCTCGACCTCGAACACGACCGCGCCGCCCTCCTCGCGCAAGGCGAGCGGACCGCCGGCCGCAACCACGGCGGCGACCTGCTGGCCGGCCGGCGCGCGCAGCCGGCGCGTGCCCGGCGCCCGGGCGCGCAGCGTCGCGCGCGTCGCGCGCCCACCCGCCCACTCGAGATCCACCTCGACCGCCCCCCGCGCACGCAGACCACGGAAGTGGCCGTCGACCCAGGCGGCCGGTCGCGCCGGGAGCAGGTGGAGCTCGCCCGCGTGGCTCTGCAGCAGCATCTCCGCCACGCCGGCGGTCCCGCCGAAGTTGCCGTCGATCTGGAACGGGGGATGGAGGTCCCAGAGGTTCGGAAGCGTGGACCTCGCGAGCAGGGCCTGGTAGTTCTCGTAGGCCTTCTCGCCGTCCTCGAGGCGCGCCCAGAAGTTCACGATCCAGGCCCGGCTCCACCCGGTGTGGCCGCCGCCGTGCTGCAGGCGCCGCTCCAGGGTGGCCCGGGCTGCGCGCGCGAGCGGCGGCGTGCCCCGCACCGTGATCTGGTCGCCCGGGTGCAGCGCGAAGAGCTGCGACACGTGGCGGTGGCCCGGCTCGGGCTCGTCGTAGTCCAGCACCCACTCCTGGATCTGGCCGTACCGGCCGATCCCGGGAGCCGGCAGCTTCGCCCGCGCGGCCGCGACACGGGCGCGGAACTCCGCGTCCAGACCCAGGATCTCGCCGGCGCGGATCGCCTGGGTGAAGAGCCCGTGCACGATCTGGCTGTCCATCGAAGGCCCCATGGCGAGCACGCCGACCGCGCCGTCCGCGGTGCGGTAGCGGTTCTCCGGCGAGACGGAGGGACCGGTGAGGAGCCGGCCCGCGCCGTCCTCGACCAGGTAATCGAGGAAGAACTGCGCCGCCTCCCGGATCGTCGGCCAGAACCGGTCGAGCGCGCGGCGGTCGCGGCCGAAGTCGTAGTGCTCCCACAGGTGCTGGACGAGCCAGGCGGCGCCCGTCGGCCACAGGCCGGAGCGCGGACGGTCGCCCGGGGAGGTGAAGCCCCAGACGTCGGTGATGTGGTGCGCGACGAAGCCCCCCGCGCCGTAGTGGACCCGCGCCGTCTTGCGGCCGGGCGCGCGCAGCGACTCGACGAGCTCGAACAGCGGCTCGTGGCACTCGGCCAGGTTGGTGACCTCGGCCGGCCAGTAGTTCATCTGCAGGTTGATGTTGAGGTGGTAGTCGCTGTCCCAGGGCGCGTGCAGGCTGTCGTTCCAGACGCCCTGCAGGTTGGCGGGCAGGTCGCCGGGACGGCTGCTCGCGAGGAGCAGGTAGCGGCCGTACTGGAAATAGAGCCCGTCGAGGCCGTGGTCGCGCTCTCCACGCTGGACCCGCTGGAGGCGCTCGTCGGTCGGCAGCGAGGCGGCGGCCGGTTCGAAAGGGCCCAGGCGCAGGTCCACGCGGCGGAACAGCCGCCGATGGTCGGCGACGTGGTCCGCGA
>DATBIZ010000532.1:0-3611 GCA_036556645.1 Vicinamibacteria bacterium
GTCGCGGGCACCGAGGCGCCGAGGTACACGACCTGCCAGCCGCTGGCCTGCGCGAGCAGCGCAACGAAGAGCGCGCCGAACTCGTGCAGCTCGCCGGCGGGCGCGGCGGCGACCGCGACCGGCCGCCGGCCGTCGGAGGACTGGGCGACCAGCAGCGCGCCGAGGCAGCTCCGCACCAGCGCGGAGGCGGCGTGCTCCTGGCCGACGCACCACGCCCCACGCGCCCATCGCTCGCCGACTTCCACCAGCGCCGGGCCCGCGATCTCCATGACGAAGTCGCGTGGCGCCCAGGCCAGGGCGGCGCGCGCCAGCACGGTCGTGGCGCGGTCCGTGTCGAGGGCCGTCACCGCGTCCAGGAACTGCCCCCGCACCTCGGCCGCGGCGCCGTCGCCGGCCCGGGCCTTCGCCCCCGCGCGCCGGCGCGCCACGCGCGCCAGCTCGGCGTCCGTCAGCCCCGCCACGTCGCCGATCGCGTAGCCGTCGTCGAGCAGCGCCTTGATCGAGCGTAGCCGCGCCACGTCCGCGTCCGAGAAGAGCCGTGTTCCTCCGCTCGATCGTGCGGGGGCCAGCGTCCCGTACCGCCGCTCCCACGCGCGCAGCGCGTGCACGGAGAGGCCGGTCAAGCGCGCGACCGCGCCGATGCGGTGCCGCGGGCCGTCCGCGCCGGACCGCTTCACGCGAGGGCCACGTCACGGTAGGCGACCACGACGTCCAGCCCCGCGGGCGCCGCCCGGGTGCCGGCCCGGCGCGCGGCGTCCGCGGCGGCGGCGGCGAGCGCGCGCGAGAGCAGGCGCGCCTTCCGGGCCGGGCCGACGACGGCGCGCCCGGCCCGGACGTCGCAGCCGGCGCGGAGGACCTCGTCGCCGATCGCGGCGTACAACCCGCGGGCGGCGCGCACCGCCACCGCGCAGCGCCACGGCAGAGCCCCCAGGCCGAGGTCGCCGCTGCGGTAGTACCGGTCGGCGTCCGCGAGCAGCCGCCGGGTGGCGAGCGCGAGCGGCCGCCGCGCCTGCGCGGGCAGCGGGCCGTCGCATTCGACGATCCAGGCGCCGCCCACGGCGCTCAGGGCCTCCCGTGGGACGTAGAGCCGCCCCCGGTCCCAGTCCTCGGCGACGTCGCGGCAGATATTGGTGAGCTGCATGGCCATGCCCAGGTGGGCGGCGTGCCGCAACGCGCGCGGGTCGGTGAGGCGCAGGACGTGGCACATCATCAGGCCGACGGTGCCCGCGGCGCGGAAGGCGTATTCGAGCAGCCCCGCCATCGTGTCGTAGCGGACGCGGCCGAGATCCGCGGCCATGCCCTCGAGCAGCTCGTGCGGGTACTCCCGCGGGATGCGCCTTTCCTCGACCACCTCCTGGAACGCGCGCGCCACCGGATCCGCGCACGGCCGGCCGGCGTACACCTCGTCCAGCGCGTCGCGCATCCGCTGGAGCCCTGCCGCCGGATCGCCTTCGCCGTCCACCGCGTCGTCCGCGCCCCGGCACCACGCGTACACCACCGCCGCCTCGGCCCGCGCGCGTGGGGGCAGGAACGCCGAGGCGAGCGCGAACGTGCGGGCACGGCGGCGCAGCACCGCGCGGCACTCCTCAAGGGCACCGGGGCGCGCGGCTGGCCGCTCAGGCATACATCGCCTCGAGCCGCTCCGCCTCACGTTCGAGGGCGGCGAGCGCCGGCGAAGGCCCGCGCTGGTGCCGCAGCGCGTCCATCGCCTTGCGGAGCCGCCGGCGCACCGGCGCGGCGGAAGCACGGCCGACCGCCGCCCGGAGATCCGCGGCGAGGCCCTCGACCTCGGCCGCTCCGCGGGCGACCTCCCGCGCCCGCTGCCGAAGCCGCTCGTACCGTGCGGCAGGCACATGGCCGGCCAGCCATGCCCATGGCCAGGTCAGCCGCGCGCACAGGAGGTCCTCGTGTCCCTTGTCGCGGCGGCGGGCGCTCAGCAGCCCGCCGAGGTCGTCGAGCATCTGCAGGCAGGCGCCGAACTCCTCCCCGAACTTGTCCAGGGCGTCGAGCGAGGGCGGGGCGGCTTCGGCGGCCCGCCCCCCGAGCCACAGGCAGAGCGCGGTCAGGCTGCCGGTCTTCAACCGCGCGGCCGCGTCCACCACGGCCGGCACGTCCGCCCGCGGCAGGTCCGTCACCCGCACCGCCACGTCCAGCGCCTGTCCGTGATGGCAGCGGACCAGCGTCTCCGCGACGCGCCGGTGGATGTCGAGCTTGGCCTCGTCGGTGAGGGCGACCTCCTGGACGAGCAGCAGCGGCCAGAAATAGAGGTAGTTGCCGGCGGTGAGGGCCACGGGCACGCCGTGGCGGCGGTGCAGCGTGGGACGGCCTCGGCGCTCGGCGGAACCGTCCTGGATGTCGTCCACGATCAGCGAGCCGGCGTGCAGGAGCTCGACCATCGCGGCCAGCGCCGGCGGCACGGACCGCCTCCCTCCCGCCAGCTCATAGCCGGTTTCCACCAGCCGGGCGCGGATCTCCTTGCCGGGCCGCGAGAGGAAGTCGCGCAGCGGAGCGGCCAGCGATCTCTCCCACAGCGTGCGCGGCACGGCCCGGCCACCGCGGGTGAGGATCCGTTCCAGCGATTGCGGCGCGAAATGGCGCTCCAGGAGGTCGAGCACCGCCGGCGTGGGCGGACGCGAAGGGATCGTCTGGTTCATGACATGGCTCCCCGGGATCCCCGGCGGCACCCGAGCGGCGACGTCTGGCGAGATCTTGTCTAGATTAGGCCGCACAGATGGTGGCGTCAAGGCCGAAAATGCCCGGGGCTGTCTAGATTACGTCTAGAATTTGCGGTTCGCGGTCAGGCCGCGCGCTCCTCGTCGGCGGTGCCGGCCTCCTCCAGGCGCGGGGCGGCCCACGCCGCGCCCGCGTAACACGCCGCCCCGGCGATGACGGCGGCCCGGAAGCCGAGGTTGACCGCCACCACCATCGTGGCGATCGACCCCACCACCGACAGGATGCCGTTCAGGCCCCAGTAGAAGGGGGCCGCGGGCAGCCCGGCGTGGCCGGCGCGCCGGAGGCCGCTCGGGAAGGGCATGCCCATCGCGAAGCCGAGGGGGGCCACCAGCGCGATCGCGATCGCGATGCGCGCGGCCAGCGGCAGCGGGAGCACGGCGCGCACCGCGTGCGGGAGCAGGAAGGCGTAGAACACGCCGGCGGCGGCGACGGCCAGGCACACCGGCCGCATGCGGAACCGGCCGCTCGCGTACGAGCCGAGCCCACCCGCGGCGAGCAGGGTGAACAGGAGCAGCGACAGCGTGAACGCGGGATGGCCCAGCAGCAGCGTGAGCCCCTGCAGCAGCGACAGCTCCACGGCCATGAAGCCGATGCCGAGGCAGGCGAAGTAGACGACCGACGCGCGATAGCGTTCGAGGCGGCCCTCCGGGGGCCGGCCGCGCCGGACGAGCACGGCGCATCCGATCGCGATCGGCAGCAGGATCTGTCCGAACGCGAGGAGCATGCCGCCGTGCATGCCGAGGGGGCGGCTGCGCGCGAAGAAGAAGGGCCGGTCGTCCGTCACCGGGCCGGCGCGTTCCTTGCCGCGGCCCGCGTACTCCGGGAGCGTGATCCCCCCGGCGAGGAGGCCCGCCGCGTCCGGCGGCCCGTCGGCGCGG